>JBAUNU010000402.1:0-5963 GCA_049579405.1 Methylocella sp. | reverse complement strand
CGCAGAATTTTCTTTTTCTCGGTGAAAGCGGCAATCAAGCGCTGAATGCCGCGAGTTTCACGAATAAGACTTACGATAGGCTGATGCATGAAGCCCAAGTCGAAGGGTCGCCCGACCGGCGCCGCGCAATCCTGCACGAGGCCGAGGCGCTGCTTCTCGACGAACAGCCCTATCTTGTGCTGCTGACTTACAAGTCCCGCAATCTTGTCTCGCCGAAGCTAAAAGGCTGGGAGGAAAATGTGCGCGACAATCATCCCGGCCGCTATATTTCGATCGCGCCGTGAGCGGAGCGGTTGAACGGTAACGAAGCCGCGCCCGCGCGCGGCTTAAATTTTGAAAATTCAGGTACCGGAAGGCGAACCGGGCAAGGCGGCCTCGAAGAACCGGCGGATGAGTTCCGTCTGACGGCTGGTTCCGGTTTTGTCGAAAATGTGCTTCGCGTGGGTACGCGCCGTCAACTCGGTGATCTTGAGCCGCGCGGCGGCGGCGGGAAGGCCTTTTCCGGCGATGATTTCTCTGAGAACACGTGTCTCGGCGGGGGCCAGCCCGAACCTTGCGCCGAAGTGCTGGATTTGGGCGCCGAGGTCGGCGGCGGGGTCGACGATGAAGACGGCGGCGGCCGGCCGGTCGAAGTCGAAGATTGCCACGGTCCGGTTCGGGGCAAGCGGGATGACATGGGCGACGAGCGGCGGGCGATTTTCGCCGCAACAAAGCTCGAGGGTTCCACCGGCGTGGGCCTCGCCTGGTTTGGGAGACGCAGCCTTGCGCGCGAGCGCACGCAGGCGCGCAGTGAGCGCGGGACTTGTGGCCGCAAGCCGCGCGTGTTCATACCGCAGGCCCGTTTGACGCCGCGCGAGGTCCTCGGCTTTGGCGTTGGCGAAGACGACCCGGCAGTCCGCGGTCAAGAGAAAAACGGCGAAACCGGCGGCCGCGAGCGCCGCGCCAAGCGAGCCGGTCATTGCTCTCGTCCGGGAAAGGAGGTCCTGGATCGCCGCAGCGCGCTGCAAATGTGGCCCGAGCTTTTCCAAGAGTTTCCATTGTTCTGGTTCCAGCGAAATCGAAGCGGGCGATCTTTGAAGCGCCAAATATCCGGCGGTAATGGGCGTGCGAACAAGACCAATGCCGACATTTTCGGCTTGTCCCTGCGGCCGCATGAATTCATTGTAAAATGCGCAGGCTTTGAAACTATCGGTCTGTGTAATAAAGGTGGAGGCTATCACCTTGCCTGGCATGGCTGCCAGCACCTGCACGTCGAGTGGGTTATTTTTATGATAGTTTTGGACAAATGCATCAGACCAAAATGGATCAATATTATACATGGCCGGAACGAGGGCCGAAACGATTCGATGAGCCGGCCGGTCGATCTGATGAATACCGATGACGCCGCTAACCGATCCTGTCGCCTCGACGATGCGTTTTACGACGTCGTCCCAGCCGGACGGTTCGATAATGGCGTCGTAAATTGCCGCAACCAGATCGCCGTCGCCGTGTGATCTCGCCATCGTGACGCCCCGCCGTCGCCAGCGGGACAATGCTTAGATGATCACGTGGACAATGTCACCCCGCGCCTGGAAACCGCCGGGCTTTGCAGCGGCGGCCGACATCCCTCTGACTCAGCGCAAGCTCGGCAAAAAGCGGAATACTACGGCTGGACGTCCGGTCCGTGTTCGCATTGGCCAAATTTTCCTCTTGCAATCGAGCGTATGACCATCCATATACCATCTATATGGATGGTCATGGAGGCCCTGCTTGGCTGGAAATGTGCATCGGCTGCGGGATAGGCCGGGCGAGACCGAGAAAATCACCGTCAACATCGGATATGTCGATCTTGGCCATATCGATGTGTTGGTCAACGAAGGCTTTTACGCCAATCGCACCGACTTGATCAGGACAGCAATCCGCAACCAGCTCGCCACCCACGCGGATGCCGTAAAAAAATCAATTGTGCGGCACACCCTCGAGCTTGGCTCGCGATTCTATAGCCGGGCGGACTTGGAGACGGTCAAGGCCGCCGGCGGCAAGCTTAACATTCAGGTCGTCGGGCTTGCGACCATCGCCGGCGATGTCACGCCCGAACTCGCGCTGGCGGCAATCGAGTCCATCACCGTCCTTGGCGCGCTTCAGGCCAGCAAGCCAGTCAAGGCGGCGCTCGAAGGCCGTATCCGGTGAGGGCAGTGTCGGCGATCGGCAAAGGATTCGGCCCATGAAGCCCATTTTCACCGATGCCATGCGGAACGCCGCGAAACTCGCGCAAAGCCAACGTGTGATGGAGGCGACGCGGGCGATCCAGCACGCCTTGGGGGAACGAGATTCTGCCCGCTTGCCGGACCAGCAACCGGCCGGCAATCTTGGGCGAATTGGGGCGGGCGCCGGCGCCCGTCCGGCGGAGAGCGAGCAGCCCATCGCCGGAAATGCGAGCGCTCGCTTGCGGGAGTTACTCCCAACCCGAGGGCTTAGTCGCGTGACAAGGCCACTGGGAGAGGTGCTGACGCTGTTGCGCCGGGGCAATCGTCCAAGCCTCGCGCCGGGCGGGAAGCCGTTACGGAAATCTCCCATCACCCCGCCTGTGCCGGAGGGGGCAGCCTTTTTGACCCGGACCTTTAGCTGCGCGGCAGGTTCCCGGTATTATAAGGTCTACTTGCCGAGCCATGTAATTGGCCGCAAGTGTCCTTTGATTGTGATGCTCCACGGCTGCACCCAAGATCCCGACGATTTCGCGGTGGGCACGGGGATGAATCTCCTTGCGGAAGAACAGGGCTTCATCGTCGCCTATCCAAGACAGCCGGCGGCAGCCAACCATTCCGCATGCTGGAACTGGTTCGATATCAATAACCAGATGCGTGGCGAGGGAGAGCCCTGCATCATTGCAGGAATTACCCGCGCCATCATGGCGGAGTACAATATCGATGCCAAGCGGGTCTATGTGGCTGGCCTCTCAGCCGGCGGCGCCATGGCCCTGATCATGCGTGCCAACTATCCCGAGCTTTATGCCGCGGCGGGGGTTCACTCGGGTCTCGCCTGCGGATTGGCCACCGACCTGCCCTCGGCATTCACCGCCATGCGCGGCAACACAAGCCCGGAGGTAATGGCGCAATCGAAGACTCGTCCAAGGGGCGCGCGCATTCGCGCCATTGTTTTCCATGGCGAGTCCGATCGGACAGTGCATCCGTCCAACGCCGGATTAATTGTCGCGGACGCTCGCGCGGGCTTCCCCGGCGCCACGCAGGAGACGCAATACGGCCGCTCGGCTGGAGGTTGCGCATATACGCGCATCTCGATCAGGGACGCACGGGGCATCGTGCAGGTGGAGCATTGGGCCATCGAAGGACTGGCGCATGCTTGGTCGGGAGGCAGGCCGGAAGGCTCATATACCGATCCGGACGGACCCGATGCGTCACGCGAAATGTTGCGGTTCTTTTTAAGTTGCGAAAACCGGTCCTGATCCGGCTGTCATGAGAACCCGCTGCATTGGTTGAAGGAACTTTCGGCCGATCCGCCGCATTGCTATTTGCAGGTGCCTGGAAATGGAGATCGAAAGTGAAACTGTGTTTTATGGCGGCGATACTCCTCGTTGCAATCCCGGCTTTTGCACGGGCGGATGAGCTGAGTTGCATCAGCACGACATTCAAATTGCTTTCGCCCAACGATAAGGTGTGTGTCGCGGATTTTGACGACCCAAAGGTCCCCGGAGTTACCTGCCACATCTCGCAGGCCCGAAAAGGCGGATGGGGCCAGCCGTTTGGTCTCAATGAAGATCCGTCGAATTTCTCGGTCGCCTGCCGTCAAACGGGCCCCATCAACGTCGACATGTCGAAGTTAACGGACGACGAGGAGGCGTTCACCGAGAAGACGAGCATCATCTTCAAGGCCACGCGCATTTACAGGGTGCTGGACAAGAAGCACAACACGCTAGTTTACGTCGCCGTCAGCTCGAGGATCGTCAGCGGTTCGCCAGCGAACTCCATTAGCTCCGTGCCGATCATGCCGTGGCGATCGCAATGACCACGGGACAGCAATAAAAAATGCAAGCCGAACGTAAGTCGGCGCAGGCTTTCCCTCAACTCAAGTCCCGCAAATGGCGGAACACGATCACCCGCGAGACAAAGCCGGTGACGATCGCGATGCCCGCCGCGATGAGCGCGATGGCGGCATAGATATTCCACCCGAGGGAGAAATCACCGAACATGGCGTCCAACTGATCGCCTCCGGGGGTCGCCCGCAGCCAGGCGGACACGATTCCCGACGCGAAGAAGGCGAGGATCGCGAGCCCGCCGCCGATCGCGCCGCCGCGTAGGCCCAGCTGAAAAAAATGCCGCTGGAACTGGCGCGAAATATAGCTGTCGGCGGCGCCGACGAAATGCAAAATTTCGATGATCTCGCGGTTGCCCGCCATGGCGCCTTGGGTCGCGAAAGCCACCGCCAAGATCATCGCGGCGAGCACAAGGGCGAAGATCACCGCGGCGGCGAAGACAACGCTCTTCGCCATGATCGCGAGGCGCTCCAACCACAGGCGATGGTCATCGACGCTCGATCCCGGAATGGCGCCGGAGAGCGTTTTGCGCAGAACGGCGATATCCAAGCGCTCCTGTTTGTCGAGTGCGACGACGACGAGGCGCGGCACCGGCAACTCGGAAAGATCGAGACCGGAACCGAGCCACGGCTGCAAGAGCTCCTCCGATTGCGCCTTGGTGTAGGCGCGGACCGAGGCAATCCCCGGCATCGCCCGGGCAAGCTCGACGGCTTTTGCCGAGTCCGCGTCGAGGTCGCGGCCCGCCGTCGGGCGGATTTGAATGGTCATTTCGCGGGCGACCTCGTCCTGCCAACCGCGCGATGCATCGCTTATCAGAATTGCCGCGCCGGCGGTCAGCGCGGCAAGAAAAGTCATGATCGCGACGACGGTGACAAGCGCGCGCCCGGCGATGGACGCTCCGGGGACAAGCGCCATTTCGCTCTTCATGCCGCGTGTGAGGCCAAGTCTTATGATGCCGCGCGAATTCAACTGCCGCCCGTTTTCGGCCGCCGCTTGGGCGCGCCCGTCCGAGAAAATGCTCAAGCCCAGCCTCAATCGTAAATATGGAGGCGGCCGTCGCCCAGAACCAGCCGGCGGGCGCCGTCGAATTGGTCCATCAAGCCGAGATCGTGCGTCGCGATCACCACCGACGTCCCGGTTTTGTGGAGTTCGGTGAAGAGTCGCAAAAGCCTGCGCGCGAGACTTGGATCGACATTGCCGGTCGGCTCGTCGGCCAACAGCAGCTCCGGCCGCACGACGAGCGCGCGGGCAATGGCGGCGCGCTGCTTTTCGCCGCCGGACAGCACCGGCGGCAGAATATGCATTCTCTCGCCAAGACCGACCCAATGGAGGAGTTCCGTCACTTCGGCGCGATAGCTCGCCTCCTCCTTGCCGCGCACGCGGAGCGGAAGAGCGACGTTTTCATAGGTCGTCAAATGGTCGAGCAGCCGGAAATCCTGAAAGACCACGCCGATCCGCCGTCTGAGAGAGGTGATCGTGGCTTTGTCGAGCGTTAAGGCGTCGCTCCCGAAAAGGCCGATCGCGCCGCGCGTCGGCCGCAACGACAAAAGAATAAGCCGCAAAAGTGTCGTCTTGCCGGCGCCGGAAGGACCGGTCAGGAATTGAAACGAACGCGGCTCGATGGCGAAGCTAATATCCTTCAGGATTTCCGCTCCCATCCCGTAGCGCAAGCCGACATTTTCAAAACGGACCAAGCAAGACCTCGCTCGCGGCGCCCCGGTCATTCATTTCTTGGATGACGCTTGCAAGACAAATAAAGCAAAATTTCGAGCGAGCGGGCGCATTGCCGGATACGGTTTCATCTGATCGGGATACGAGCCAGTGGCGGCGCCGCTTCCGGGGCCGGCGCCGGGGAAGACGCGGTCCGCAATAGGCCCAGCAATTTCGTGTGTTTGGCCACATAATAAAAGCCGCCGCGGCAGAGCGCCGTCGC
>JBAUNU010000401.1:0-13474 GCA_049579405.1 Methylocella sp. | reverse complement strand
CTCTCAATTCGAGCAGCATATCCGCGCCATCGCGGGCTGGCCGCTCGGAGCCGCCAGCCGCCACGGCGCGGAAGCCGGCGGGCACGTCGAGATGGATAATTTGATCGGCGGAGATGTCCGGGCCTGGGCAAAAATCCTTGGTGAGCCCGGCGCGAGCCTGCATCTCTACGGCAAGGCGAACGCGCGGCCGGGCCGCAAGATGGGCCATGTGACCCGCATCGTTCCCGGCCCGGACCATTGAGGCGGCCCTTCCCTGGACAGAGTGCGCCGGGTCTGTTATCGGCATGGCTTCGCCGTCCGGGCGCTTAGCCGCGCCGGGGCGGTTGTGTCTTTACGTTCCCAATTAGGTTCGTCCCATCATGCGATGGCTGGCGCCTCACCCAAGGATTCTGCGTGCAAGTTCTCGTTCGCGACAATAACGTTGATCAGGCCCTCAAGGCGCTCAAGAAAAAGATGCAGCGGGAGGGCATTTTTCGCGAGATGAAACTGCGCGGCCATTATGAAAAGCCCTCGGAAAAGCGCGCCCGCGAGAAGGCTGAGGCGGTGCGCCGGGCCCGCAAGCTGGCCCGCAAGAAACTGCAGCGCGAAGGGCTTCTGCCGATGAAGCCCAAGCCCTTGGCGGGGGCTCGCTGAGCGCTGGGAGGCGCGCGATGGCATGATCCGCGAAACCGGTGCCTGCTCTCGGGGCTATGCTCCGGCGCCCGGCCAACGTCTGGCGGGCGAGTTGGACAAGGGTGACCGGATAGAGGTTTTCGCGGCCTTGGTCAAAAATCCGAAACGGGCGCGGCGGCGCGGTGTTGGCTGTTTCTTGCTGCTGGCCGCTTCCTTGCCTCTAGCCGGCTGCGAAACGGCGACCAATATCATGGGCAGACAGGGAACCGGCGTCGCCGAAGTGGCGCACCAATCGCCGCAGGAGGCTTCCGCCAACCTGGCGTCCCTGACCGACGTCATTCAGCGCAACCCGGCGAGCGCCGAAGCCTACAACACGCGCGGCGTGGCTTACGCGAGGATCGGCAAGTTTCAAGAGGCGATCGCCGATTTCAGCCAAGCAATCAAGCTCGCTCCCGGCAATGCGGCCTCCCTGACCAATCGCGCGCTCGCTTATCGTCAGATCAACCGCGACGACGCGGCGGTGGCGGATTTCAACGGCGCCGTGGCCGCCGATCCCAACCATGCGCCGGCCTATCTCGGCCGCGCCAATCTTCTGCGCATTCAGGGCAAGCTCGACGAGGCGCGGGCCGATCTCGACCAGGCGATCAAGCTCAATCCGGAAAATGCCCAGGCCTTTCACGCCCGGGGTTTGATCTATCAGCGCGAAGGCCTGCATGAGCAGGCGATCACCGATTTCGACAACGCGATCGATCGCGATCCTTTCGCCGGAGCGCCCTACCAGGCCCGCGCGCAGAGTCTGCTCGCCATCGGCAAGAGCGACAAGGCGATCGAGGATTTCAACGCCGCGCTCAATGTCGACAACAAGAATGCCGATGCCTGGGCCGGCCTCGGACTCGCCTATGAAAACTCCGGCAATCGCGAAAAGGCCATCGAATCTTATCAGCGCGCGCTCACCTTCGATCCGAACAGCCAGATTGCCAAGGAGGGCGTCGCCCGCATCGGCCGGGTGTGATATCCGCCGTCACAACGGGTGACCGCTGCTTCTTCGAAAGGGCCGGCTTCGACTTCATTCCAGCCCTCACGCGAAGTAGTTTATCGCGCGTTCGCCGCTGATCAAATCGCGAGACTCAATCTGGTGCGTATCAGTCGTCAATCCCCATCGACGCCATTCGGCGCGCAGCTCCCGAGAGACGTATGGCTCAAGAAATACACAGAGCTCCTCTCGAGTGAGACCTACCGCGGCTGCGCCATCGTACTTTCGATGTTGTGCGCGGGGATGCGCAGAGGAATCGGCATCAGTGAAATCGAGCGATTGATCGAGAGAGTCGATCAGTCCATCAAGACTTCGAAACCCGTTCCGGGTGGTAGCCATCAGCTCGGCGGCGCCGCCCTCACGCTCACGAATGCATGGGAGTGCGCGCATTGCGGTTACACCGCCGGCCAGATTGCCGCTGCCTACGAATCGGAACTGATCTACGTGGCGTAAATGTTTGGCGCCGCCCGCCGGATCGAGCACCACCCCGGTCTTACCGAGGCCGTGGATTTGCGGGAGGACACGGCGGAGATGGATCGTCGCGGAAGGCTCGGCCTGGACGAGGAGATGATCGGCGCCGGCGTTGGCGAAGCCGGTGGGATAACGCTCCGGCTCGCCGGCTCGACGATCATCAGGTCCACATTGAGCGGCTTCCACGTGCAGTGTCATACCGCCTCGGCAACCACCGGCCCGATGTTCGGCACGAATCGATCATCCGTCACCTCGACATGGATCCAATCCGCTCCCGCCGCTCGACGGCACGAACCTGCTCGGCGAGCCGGGCAAAATCCGCCGACTAGATCGACGGTGCACGACGATCAACCTTTGCGGCGCGGCATCCGGCATGGCGGACCCGGCGCGCTCAACGCGTCCTATCCCGGTCCGGCACCGCCGCATTAATATCCATGACAGCCCCCAGCATCCGGAGCGCCTCCTCCTTCGGACGTTGGAATGAGTTGCGGCCAATGATCGAACCGAACCCCCCGCCGGCATGGATGGAACGGATCTCATCGAGCAGCTTGTCGTCATCGAAGACGGCAGCCCCGCCCGAGAAGATGACGATCCGCGGCCGGCGAAAGCACAATCAACGACGTGACGGACGCGCTCCGCGGGCGTCGCGATCGGAATGCGCCGCTCGTCGTATACTTTGCGGGCCGCATCCTGTTCGATATGCGCCGTCGGCAGCTTCACCTTGATGATGTGCGCCCCGAGCTGAGCCGCGATCTGGACGGCGTAACCGGCAACGTCGATCGCTGTTTCGCCGTCCTTGCTCAGACCCGATCCGCGCGGATAAGACCAGATGACGACCGCGAGCCCGTTGCGTTTTGCTTCCTCGGCATAGGCGCGGAACTGTCCGTACATCTCGAGCTGGTGCGCCGACCCCGGGTAGATCGTGAAGCCGACCGCGCAGCAGCCCAGACGAAGGGCGTCCTGCACGCTGGCGGTCAACGCCTGATTCGGATCTTTGTCCTCCCCCAGCACGTCATTGTCGTTGGTTTTGAGGATGAGCGGAATTTCCCCCGCAAAATCAGGGCGCCCGCGTCCAAGAAGCCCAGCGGGGCAGCGTACGCATTGCAGCCCGCTTCGATCGCGAGCTCGAAGTGATAGTGCGGATTGTAAGCCGGGGGATTCGGTGCGAACGAGCGCGCCGGTCCATGCTCGAAGCCCTGATCGACCGGCAGGATGACAAGCTTCCCGGTTCCTGCCAACCGGCCGTGGTTCAATAGCCGGGCCAAGTTGGTGAGTGTCCCAGCGCTATCCGCACCGTACCAGCTCAGAATCTCTCTTACGCTCGGTGTCATCGTCGCTCTCCTCGTCGCATTTGCGCAGCAAAATTTGGAGGTAATCCCGGAAATGCGGGATAAACGAGCGTTCGATTACCTTATGACGCTCAAAAAGGCGGGGCCTAGCTGCGTCGTTGTTAGAAGATGTACCGTCCAATATTTGGCAAGCATGTAACGGGGAGCGCCGATTGCAGACGCGGAATAATATTATCGACCCGAAGACTCCGGCCAAGATCATACAGTACTCTTGTTGCTTGCTTGGTTTCGTCTCCCTGACCGGGTCACGAATGCAGTCAAGGCGTAATTCGTCAAATCGCGGAGATGGTCCAATTGAATGTCGGCCGGCTGACAGTCCGCGAGAAATTTAGGGTCCCGCGCGTAGCGGCCTTGCCGCAGGAAGACCGTGGTGACGCGCTCACCCCACGCCTGCTTCACCGCGTTGAGGATGCGCAGCTTATCATCGATCATTACATACCGCTTTGCCGGATAAAGGCGCTCGACCTCGGCAAGTTCTTGTTCCTTATGGACATAGATGAGCACGCGGTCGTGAAAGGCTGCCCAGAGCCCGGAGCACTCAACCTTCCGAGGCTGGAACACCGCGTCGCCATCGGAAAGGATGACCGCGGGAGCCCATTGCTGGACGTGCTCGATAGCGCTAAGCGCGCCTGGATAAAGCCGGCCGGCAAAAGGATAGTCGACGAGCCAGCTTGACATCCGTAGCACCCTTGGATCGTGCATCTTTTCAAGCCGGAATCCTTCCAGGGCGCCGAGGTAGTCGGCATAGCCGAGCTCGCCTCGCAGCTGTTCGAAAATGTCCCAGTAAAGCCTGCAGGCATCGACCCCATATGCCTCGGTCAGATGGGCAGCCAGATCGGCCTCGATGCGATCATTATCAAGGAGCGTGTTGTCGACATCGAAAAGAAAGACGAGGTCATACATCGTGGTCATGGGCGCAGCGCCGCCGCCTTGGGATTGTGCCAAGGGCCGTCCGGCCCGGCCAACTCATTGGCTTCCTCCGGTCCCAGCTTCCCTGTTCGTAAATGGCCGGAGGCGCAGCATCAAAAATGCATCGGGCGTCGACAATGTCCAGGCGGCCGAATGGACGATCGCACCGGGGACGGGGTGGTCATTCAAGGGCCTCCCTGCTTGCCGGATTTTTCGATGTGGCCGCCGAATTCGTACCGCATTGCCGACAGCAGTTTGTCGGCATATTCCGCAAGCCCGCGCGATTCGAACCGCCCAAATATGGCGGCGCCGATGACTGGGGCGGGGACTCCTTCGTCAATCGCCGCCTGTAACGTCCAGCGCCCCTCGCCGGAATCCGAGACATGTCCTTCGAAACTCGTCAGCTCCGGATTCTTGCGTAGGGCCGCGGCAGTAAGATCCAGCAACCATGAGCCGATGACACTGCTGCGTCGCCAGACCTCGGCGATCTCAGCGATGTCGAACTTGAATCGGTAGAATTCGGGATTTCGTAACGGCGTCGTTTCCGCGTCCACCTCGCGACTCGCGCGGCCGGCATCGGCGCTCTTGATGATGTTCAAACCTTCCGAATAGGCGGCCATGATGCCATATTCGATGCCATTATGAACCATTTTGACAAAATGACCGCCGCCGCTCGGACCACAATGCAGATAGCCACATTCGGCCTGTTTCGGATCGCCTGTTGCACCTGGGGTGCGGGGCGCGGCGGCGACTCCCGGGGCCAGAGCACGAAAGATCGGATCGAGACGCTGGACGATTTCAGGCTCGCCGCCAATCATTTGGCAGTAGCCACGCTCCAACCCCCATACTCCTCCACTTACCCCGACATCGACATAATGGAGGCCTGTCACTTTTAGCTGAGCCGCGCGCCTTATGTCATCATGATAATAGGAGTTGCCACCGTCGATCACGATGTCGCCAGCCTCGAGCAACGGTGTCAGGGAAGCGAGCACAGGATCGACTGCCGCGGCCGGCACCATCAGCCACACGGCACGGGGCTTTGACAGACTCTTGACGAACGCGGTCAGGCTGGTCGAGCCCTTAGCCCCTTGCTTGACCAGTTCCTGCACCGGCTCCGGATGGCTATCATAAACGATGCATTCGTGGCCGGCCTTAATGAGGCGCATCGTCATATTGGCGCCCATTCGGCCAAGACCGATCATGCCAAGTTGCATTTGCATTCTCCTATACATCTGTGCGAATGTGCCACAAGCCTGGGCTTCCGGACCGATCTTCCTGCTGACGCAGGCCATGCTGGGTTTCTGCGCGGCGCGCCCCGGAACGGACTCTAAATCCCCAAGACGGTGGAAGGCTGAATCACCTTTGGCTTATCTGGTCCAGGTCGCAGTGTACGGCGCCGAGGAGCACGGCTTCCCATCGGCACAGGCTGGACAC
Source organism: Methylocella sp. (assembly GCA_049579405.1). Lineage (GTDB taxonomy): Bacteria > Pseudomonadota > Alphaproteobacteria > Rhizobiales > Beijerinckiaceae > Methylocapsa. The sequence continues at coordinate 7,666 of JBAUNU010000401.1, read as the reverse complement.
CCAACATCAGCAGCCAAGCCGTGCAGTCCCGGCGATAATGGTGATACGAATGCTTGCGGCCGTCCACGGAAATATTTACCCCGAGTTGATCAGCGTAAACTCAAGCGCCCTGAAATTTACCGCGCTGCTGTTGTAAGCGCAAATGAGGCGGACCATCTCTCGCGGGAGCTCAAGCTGGAGGGGGGAACTCGTCACGACGAACGGTCACCGGCCGTAGACGGCAGTATCTTTGGAAGCCTATAATGAACCGTGGAGATAGGGATGATCTGAACTTTCCCGCGCGTTGTCTTGTTACTTAGCACCATTGTTCGATTAAGCTTGCACCTAGACAGGGACACAGGAAGCGTCCAGGCGGACCGAGCATGATAACACTCAACGAGGCACTGGGCGATGCCCAACGTAAGCGGATCGCCATCGGCCACTTCAATGTGTCCGATCTTGTTGCGCTAAAGGCGGTGACGGGTGCCGCGCGCGCATTGAAAGTGCCCGTGCTGATCGGCACTTCCGAGGGCGAGCGCGACTTCATCGGTGTCCGCGAGATTGTTGCCGTGGTCGCCAGCCTGCGCGAGGAGCTCGACCACCCGATCTTCCTCAATGCCGATCACACCCATTCCTTGGAACATGCGGTCGAAGCGGCGAAAGCGGGCTACGATATGATTGGCTTCGATGTATCCACTACGTCCTTGCAAAGGAACATCGAGCTTACCAGACAGGCTGTCGAGGCGGTCAAGTCGATCAATCCGCGGATCATCATCGAGGGCGAATTGGGTTTCATCGGCAGCGGCTCCGAGATCCACGAGATCGTTCCCGAGAGTTCACACCTTCTGACGACGACCGGTGATGCCAAGCGTTTTGTCGAAGCCACGCAGATTGACGTCCTGGCTCCCGCGGTCGGAAATATGCATGGGCTGCTCAAGAGCATGATCAGTGGCAGCGTGAGAAAGCGCCTCGACATTGGCCGCATCAGCGAGCTCGCGGCGGCCACGGGCATACCTCTTACCCTTCACGGAGGATCGGGAACAGATGACGGCGACTTTCAAAGAGCAATATCGGCCGGCATAACGATCGTCCATATCAACACCGAGCTGCGCCTTGCCTGGCGTCATGGCCTCGAGGCGGCACTGGCCGAGAATTCAGACGAGGTTGTTCCCTACAAAATCTACAGCAAATCCCTCTCGGCCATGGCGGCGGTTGCCAGCGAGCGATTGCGCTTGTTCAACGAGGGATGAGTTTGCTCCCGCGACCCAATCGCTGCGGGTCTTGGCGCGTGCCATAACCGCCCCGTGGCCGAAGGCGCGAAGCATGCGCGTGCTTCATGATTTCTTCATCCTCCAGCTTGATCGGCTAAGCTCTTAAACATCCGGCAAGCGACCAGGCATAGTCATTCTGCCCGAGCTCTGGCAATGCTTCGCATCTTGCCGCGGGCACCTCAACGGGGAGCGCGTCACCATGCCGTTCGTGGTTCAGATCGGTCCACCTCAGATCTCTATCCACCAGGGCCAGGCCGTCCTGATCAGTGACCCGGACGGACAAATCAATTGGCCAAGTGAACGGGGGCTCTACTTCCTCGATACGCGCGTTGTCAGCAGTTGGACCGTCTACGCCAATGGAGAAGTATGGGAACTGCTGAACGGCGGTGCCGTCACCTATTACGCGGCGCGGATTTTCCTTACCAACCGTTCCATCGCGACGGAAGCCGGGATGATTGCGCCGCGCACGCTCGGCTTCACCATCAGCCGATGGATTTACGGCGGCATGCACGAAGATCTTGACATCACCAATAACAGCATGAAGCCGATAAAATTTCAGCTTGAGATCGCCATCCGTTGCGACTTTGCAGATCTATTCGAGGTAAAATCGGGCAAGATTGTACGCCGGGGGCGGATCACAACCGAATGGTCGCAGGTACACCAACAGCTTCACACAGTCTATTGCAACCGCGACTTCAGCAGGTCCGTTATAATTTCCGCGCATAATTTTCCTAAAGAGCCCGTCTATGCAAATGGTCGTCTTAGCTTCGAGGTCGCGCTCGACCCTGGAGAAGCCTGGCATACGTGCCTTCTCTATACCTTGCAGGATAACGGCAAGCATTCGGCTCCGCCACATCACTGCATTGAACACCATCCTACCTCGAGCCACGCCGAAACCTTGGCGGATTGGCTGCGGACAGTGGCAAAAATTCAGACCAGCAACGAGGAGTTCTATCGCCTTTTTCGCCGTGCACTTGAGGACATGGCAGCGCTCCGCCTCCCAGTCGAGGGCACGGATCATATCGTCTTCTTGCCTGCCGCCGGGCTTCCCTGGTTCATCGCGCCGTTCGGACGCGACAGCTTGATCGTCTCGCTCCAGAACATCTTGATCTATCCGGAATTTGCGCGTGGCGCGTTGGACATGCTTGGCTCTCTCCAGGCAAAGGAAGACGATCCTTATCGAGACGCCGAGCCAGGCAAGATATTCCACGAATTGCGCTACGGTGAGCTGGCCCATTTCAGACTGATCCCACACACCCCCTATTACGGCACCGCTGATGCCACGCCCCATTATTTAATCACCTTGCACGCGGCTTGGCGCGCGACTGGCGACCAGGCCTTACTGGGGCGGCATCTTGAGACCGTCGAAGGGTGTCTGTCTTGGATTGATAATTACGGAGACCGCGATGGTGATGGTTTCCAAGAATACCAGACGCGATCCCCGGTCGGTTATGAGAACATGGCTTGGAAGGATTCCGGTGACTCGGTAGTCTATCCGGACGGCGCGCTGGTCGAGGGACCGAAGGCGCTGTGCGAGCTGCAAGGCTATGTCTACGCTGCCTGGATCCGCATGGCCGAGGTGTTTGACGCGCTCGGCAAATGCGACCGTGCGGGGGAATTGCGTGCAAAGGCTGCCGCTTTGTTTGAACGGTTCAACGCGGCATTTTGGGATGACGAACTCGGTTTCTATGCCTATGCGCTCGACGGCGATAAGAAAAAAGTCCTGACCGTCGCCTCGAATGCCGGCCATTGCCTTTGGTCTGGCATCGTGCCTCGCGAGCGGGCCAAGATTGTAGTGGAACGCCTGATGGCGCCGGACATGTGGACAGGATGGGGTATCCGCACGCTTTCGGCGGGCAATCCGGCCTTCAATCCGTACAACTATCAGACTGGATCGGTATGGCCGCACGACAATGGGATCATCGCGATGGGGTTCAAACTCTATGGCTTCGGCGCGGAGGCCGGGCGGATCGCGCACGACATCAGCGTCGCAGCGAGCCATTTCTTGCTGAACCAATTGCCGGAGCTCTACACTGCCTTTCAACGCGATGAGACGACGTTCCCGGTGCAATATATCGGCGCGAATGTGCCGCAAGCCTGGGCGGCCGGATCGATCTTCATGCTGACCCAGGCCATGCTGGGGTTCCTGCCCGACGCGCCACGGAACAAACTGTATGTCGATCCGTTGCTCCCGGAGTGGTTGCCGGACATTACGATTTGCGATCTTCGCGTAGGTCGGCACAAATTCGATATCCGCTTCTGGCGGGGCGGTGAGCGCACGGAGTTCGAGGTGCTCAACGGCGACGCAAAGCTGGTGGAACGTTGTGAGGTGGGGGCGAAAATCGCACAGTTAAGGACCGGGTCCGAGCCGATCTAGAACTAAAAGGTGACCTTCACGCCGCCGTAGAAGGCGATGGGCTGGGCGGGAGTGATCGTGCGCGGGTCGCTGACGAAGTTCACCGGGTTGCCGGCAAATTGCCCATCCGTCGTCTGGTCAAAAAACGTGCCATAGGTCGCGTAGTGATTATTGAAGAGATTGTTGATGAGGCCGAAGACCTGCACATTGTTGGTGATCTGATAGGACGCGTGGAGATTGGCTACCCAATACAAAGGCAATTGCGGGTTTTGGTTCGAATCGTCGCCAACATAATATTGGCTGCCGACGATGAGCACGTCGAACCCGGCCTTGAACTCTGGCGTGAACGCATAGTCGCCGCCGATTTTTAATTGTTGGCGGGGATTGTTAGGAATGTGATCGCCAGGATGCACGATAATATTGCCATTCGCATCGGCGAAGGGATTGAACGGGGAGCTCAGCAAGCCGTTGAATTGATAGGTCGCGTCGAGATAGGCGTAATTGATATAAGCGCTGAAAGCGCCGATCGATAAATTGGCCCCTGCTTCGACGCCTTGACGCAAGGTCGCTGGCACATTGGTGAAATAGCCAGTCCCCAGCACGAGACTTGCGAGCTGGATGATGTCATTGGTGCTATCGGTCCTATAGTAGCCTGCTTTCCAAGCGATTGATCCGCCGGCCGGGATTGCGTAATTGCCACGCAGACCGGCCTCGAGCGTATGCGAGACGACTTGTTGCAGCGGCGGATCGGAGATGAGCGTGCTGGCAAGAATGCAAGGCCGCGTGGAGCTGGAACAATTGAGTTCGAGCGGCGTCGGCGCCCGGTTCGCCTCCGAATAACCGGCGTAGGCGGTGAGATTGGGTAAAAACTTATACGTCATGCCGACGACGGGATTGAGCCGCGTGAAGGTATCGCTGGCAGTGAGTTGGGGTGCGGTTCCGCTCGCGTCCTGTGTCGTGGTTACGGCGACATTGAGCCGACCGCCGGCGGTAAAATCAAGGCCAGGCGCGATGTTGAACGTCTCGAGCGCGAACAGGCCGTAATAGGTCGTTGACCCGGTGAGATAGGTGGAAATGATATCGGTTAGGGACTGATCCTGGACGATCTCGCCGCCGCCGGGGATCCCGCCATTGACGACGATGAAGTTGGGTTGGATCACACCGAGCGTGGCGTTCGCGCTGTAGCTCAGCCAGCTGCGATCGACGCTGCCCCCGAAGTTGAGGTAATTGTCGTGGCCGAGGATTTTGCCGGTATCGGTCGCCTGCAATAAAGTGCCCACGGTATTCGCGTGCACCCAGGTGCGATCAATCACTCCGTACGGAAAAGAATTGGGCGATCCTGTCGAAGGGACGATTTGGCCTTTGGTATCGATAATGAATGATCCATTGTCGGTGTCGCACAGTTGGCCGGTCGGCGGGCCGGGAAGACCACAATCCTGGATGGAGGCGTCATTGCCATCGACATGAATCTGTTTGAAAGTGCGGAGATAGAAATTGCTCTGGATCGTCCAGTCGGGATTGATGTCGAATTTGCCGGTGAAAGCAAGCGAGCCCGCCTGGTTTAGCGAAAATTGCGGGGAGGTGTAGACGGAACGGTAATCCGAGTCGACCAAAAGGATCGGAGTCGCGCCTATGATGCCGACATTACTGCTGGCGCCCGAGGCGATGAGGTGAAGCTCGTTGCCCGGCGTGCGGTAGCCTAGATCGCCGTAGAGCCGGAACAGCGTGGAAGGCGAGAAAAAGCGCCAGCCGCCGTCATGCGTCGCGTCGCCGGTGATATAAAGGCTGTAATCGTCGATTTGCTTGCCATATTCGAACAGCCCGCTGACGCGGCCGAAGGAACCGCCCAGGACTTGGGTCTCTAAGCCTTGCCAGAGAAAACCGTTCTTCATTTGCAAGCTCACCGCGCCGCCGAGCGCGTTGAGACCGAAGGCCGGATTGTTCGTGAATATGTCCGCGCGGTAGATCGCTTGCGGAGAAATCAGATCCCAATTGACGGTATTACCAAAAGCCTCGTTGAGGCGAATGCCGTTCTGATACACGGCAAGCCCCTGCGGCGTTCCTTGGATCGGCGAGGCGACGAAGCCGCGATATCGCAAATCTTGCGCGAAATCATTGCCGTTGACATCGATCGATACGGCGCCGGGAATCTGTTGCTGTAAGGTGTCGGTCACGTTTTGGGAATTGGTGCGGGCGAAATCTTCAGCGGGTACGGTTTGCACCATGGCGGGGATGTTGTCGCGATTTTCGCCGCCTCCCGGCAAGGGCGAGGTGGCGACCACCTCCACCTCCGGCAGCTCGATCGCCGCCCCGGGCGCGGCGGGCGCGGCGGTTTGCGCCAGGACCCACGCGGAGGGACAGAGCAGCGCGCCAAGCCCGAAAATTCCCCAGACACCAGCCATCCTCCGCATGATGTCTCACCCACGATCCAGACATTTCTTGGTCTGCCAAACATGACCAAAGACTAGATTTCCGGTATTCGACCGGCAAGAGGCTTTTTGGATTCGTGTGCAAAATGGCTCGTCACTGTTGCACGAATGCACTTGAAAGAATCGCGTCACGTCTGGAATAGTCCACTTTCGAATATCGAAAAGTTCATTACCAAGCCCGTGCTTAGCCGCGTCCATCAGTTTTACTTTTCAAGAGCCCGGTGCCGTCAATGCCCGGATATCCAGATTTCAATGGCTTAGGACGTGCACCGCCGAGCCAAATCCGTCGAAAATCGCCTATTCTTGATCGATGTGACAACGCCTAGCAGAGTGGATCTGGCTCAGTAGGGTCGCGATTGGCTCGAGCATCAAATCTTCATCGCTCGAATACTTTTGTTCACCAAACAGCCGTTCAGGAACTGAGCAACGGCCCCATGCACGATCTCTTCGATTTCCCGCGGCGTTGGCGGCTGGCGCAAACCAAGGAGGCATTGCAGCCGCACGGTACCTGATAGCATTTCGAGGAAATGTTCCGCCGCGGCGCGGCTGTCTGGCATTCGAAGCAGCCCGCGCTCGGTCTGGCGGTCGAAAAATTCTGCCAGGAAGGCGCGGCTGCGGCCGGGGCCGAGCTTCCAGAATCGCTGGACAACCTCCGGAATACGCGGCGCTTCTGCGATGACAAGACGATTCAGGCTCAAACAGCCCGGGGAAGTTACGATCGCCAGATAGCGCGTGCCGACCTCCTTTAGCACCTCATCTGTCGCGCGCGTTGCAAGTTTTTCCGGGGTCAACCCATGAAAAATCGTTTCGCAAGTGTCGCTGGTGATCGCCTCGAAAAGGCCCTGCTTGCCGCCAAACAGGGCGTAGAGCGTTTGCCGCGACCCACCGGAGAGCGCAACCACATCGTCCAGCGTGGCCTCTGCAAAGCCCTTCTTTTCGAACACTTGCCTGGCCGCGGTCAAAAACGCTTTTCGCCGTGCGGCGAGGCGCTTGCTGGGCGGGATGCAGCCAGAGACATCGTTTGAGGCGCTCATCCTCGTTCACAACTGCGTGAGCCACATCTACTCCCCCTTGATATGTACTGTACGATACGATATTTCAAGCCCGAAAGTCGTACTGTACAAGACAATACGAGCATGACCATCGGCGAATCAACCTAAAGCGGTCAGGGGCGGCCGACCGCGGAGTGGCTGCCTTTTCGCGCCGCCTCAAGTTGCTGGGATAGGAGAGCATGACATGGGCATCGTCGGCTTTGCGCTTCGCTATCGCCACACATTTTACGTCCTGGCGTTGATGATGCTGTTCCTTGGCGGCAGCGCGATCGTCACGACGCCCAAAGACATTTTCCCCAACATCAATATCCCGGTCGTTTCGGTGATTTGGCAATATACCGGGCTGACGCCGGAGGAAATGGAACAGCGCGTTGCCACCTACAGCGAATATGCGTACAGCGCCAACGTTAGCGACATCCGCAACATCGAGAGCCAGTCGCTTGAGGCATCACGGTCGAGAAGATATTCTTCCAGCCTAATGTCAACATCGACCTGGCGATTGCGCAGATCGATTCCGGATCCAATGCGATCCGCGCTTTGATGCCACCTGGCATCGAGCCGCCGATCATCGTTCAGTAT
>JBAUNU010000400.1:0-3421 GCA_049579405.1 Methylocella sp. | reverse complement strand
CTCCACCGCAAACATCCCCGGCCGCCCTCCGAAATCAATGTTCGGAAAAGGTCAGCCCCAAAAGTGGCCGGGTTCCACGCGCGACCGCGTTATGCTGCCGCTCCGTGGCCTACTATTGCACCGCCGCGTACATTTTGCTTTCCAAGTCTTGCGCGCCGCGGCACTTGGCCGCGCCCCCGGGCTTTTCCAGCTGAGCCGCGATGGCCGGTCTCTTGCTCCGGAAACAAGTCTCCGCGCGAAGCAGCCTCCAACGAGAGCAGGATAACGTCGGGTCGTTATCGTTAGTCATCAGCGTAATTGCCCCTCCCCAAAAAATGTGCTTTGTGCGCCTTGCAGCTATTCAGCTCACGGTGGCCGCAACGCCGGAAATGGGAGGGTCCAATGCATAAATTTTCGATCTTTTGCGCCGCCGCTGTGCTCGGCGCGGCTGTGCTCATCTCGACCGAAGCATCCGCTCGCGGGCATCATGGCGGACACCACGGAGGCCATCATGGCGGGCACCACCGGGGTCATCATGGCGGACACCACGGGTTCCATCACGGCGGCTGGCATCATCATGGCCGCTGGCATCATCACGGCGGCTGGCATGGCGGCCATTGGCACGGTGGCGGCTGGCACGGCGGGTGGCATGGCGGCTACGGAGGCGGCTGCGCGCGCCATTGGGTTCCAGGACCCTATGGCGGGCACTGGGTAAGACGCTGCTGGTGAGCGGTCACCATTTTGCAACCAATTGACATGGAAACGGGGGCAAAATCATGCCTCCGGGTGCCCCGAACGCAAACGACGGCGCGCGGGGCGCTCGATTGCAAAATCGGGGGTGCACTTCTTTACACCGTGAGAGGATTCGATGAGCGATTCAACGACGGGCTCCACTTCGCATTGACCGAACCGCTGCTGGAACCCGTTTCCTCCGGCTGGGCGCGCCGTTGTTGGTCCGCCGGGCAGACGCGATGCCCGGCGTGCCGAATGAGCCGCGATCGCACGCGATCTCACTTCAGATCAAGCTTGCTTCGGTTCGATCGGTCCCGCGCGGCCTCTTAAACACCCGGCCATCGATCCCTATCTTTCGGCATGGACCAAAAAGTTCGTGAGCCGCGCGATTTTTCCGTTTCGCTCATGCGCGATGAAGCAGAAAGTGGTGCGGGCACGCCCGCCGTTTCCCGCTTGGATGAAGGTCACGCGTTCGAAGGTCACCCGCGCGGCGACAATGCGCTCCTCGATGCCTATTCGAAGGCGGTGACAAAGGTCGTCGAGCGGGTCGCGCCAAGCGTCGTGCGGCTCGGCATCCGCCAGGGCGGCCGGGGACGGGCCGGATCCGGCTCCGGCGTCATCCTGTCGCCGGACGGACTCATTCTCACCAATAGCCATGTCGTGCAAGGCGCCAAGCGCGCCGAAGTGACGGCGCTCGACGGGCGCAGCCTCTCTGGCCGTGTTCTCGGTGATGATCCCGGCACCGATCTCGCCCTGGTCCGGGTCGAGGAAGACTCGACGCTTCCGCCTGCGAAGCTCGGCAATTCGAAGAAGCTGAAGCCGGGCGAGATCGCCATCGCGATCGGCAATCCCTTCGGCTTCGACGCGAGCGTCACCGCGGGAGTGATATCGGCGCTGGGACGCTCGTTGCGGTCGAAAAACGGCCGTTTGATCGAAGACGTGATTCAGACCGACGCGGCGCTCAACCCCGGCAATTCGGGTGGCCCGCTGGTTTCGTCGCAAGGCGAGGTGATCGGTATCAACACCGCGATCATCGCCGGCGCGCAAGGAATTTGCTTCGCTGTGGCTTCCAATACGGCAAGCTTCGTGCTGGGAGAGCTTATTGCGCATGGAAGGGTCCGCCGCGCCTATCTCGGCATCGGCGCTGGCACGGTTCCTCTGCCGCGCAGGATTGCGCTGCGCCTCGGCCTCGCGCAAAGGATGGGCGCCGTGGTGAGCGCGGTCGAAACGGAAAGCCCGGCCGATCACGCGGGCCTTCTCACCGGCGATATTTTGCTCGCCGTCGATGGCGTCCCCATCACCGGCGCCGACGACCTCGTGCGTCTGCTCGACGCGGAGAAGATCGATCGCACGGTCCCATTTGATGTTCTGCGCCGCTCGGACGAACGCCGGTTTTGGGCGGCCTTGCGCGAGAGAACATAATTTTCACTCCGTAGCCGCCCGCTCAAGAATTCCTGCAGGAGTACCAGCGGCGCAGCGCAACGCTTGGCGCGGCATCCTTGACCCAGGCATCGATGCGCAGTTTGATTTTGCGCGCCGGCGATTTCTTCAGTCCATATACGACGGGCAACAGCTGGTTAGGTCAGCTTGTCAAAGCGGGCCGCCCGGTGCGGTCGATCATCTATCCTGGTCCGCCGGACATCGGGCATACCTGGGCGTATCTGCCGGATGTTGGCGAGACCATGGCGCTGCTCGCGGAGCGGGATGCAAGCCTTGCCGGCTTCGAGGTTGTTCATTTTAGGGGCCATTGGTTCGAGCGCGGTTGCCTGTCCGCTAAATAGCGATCGCCGGCGTGAACCGGAAATCCGCCTCTAGACTCAGGTGGTCCGCCCGCCCGGGTCGCGGGCGCCCGCAATGCGGCGGAGAAGAAGCCCCTTTGCCGCGCGGCCGGTCTCCGGCGCGGGCGGCTTCTCAGACGCCTATTTTCAAATTCCGCGATGTAGACTTCCATCAGGGACGGATGCCGCGAGCGGGTAGGGCCAACGCAGCGTCCGGCTTTCGAGGCCGCGCGCCTCGCACAAGGAGAGAATGCTTGCTAGATTGGAAGTTGGGGAGGCACCCTCCCCATGCTGGATCGCAGTCTCCTTGCCGTCTCCGGAATCGGCTTCACCGGCGATCATTCGGTCGGAAAGGCGCGCCGGCGGCTGCTGCTTCTTGTCGCCCACGACGACGATCCGGCGGCAGCGCGCGACAAGACCAAAGGCATCCTCCGGGCGCAATCGACTTGCCTCGTCGATGACGAGGAGATCGATATCAACCGAACCCGGCGGCAGGAATTGCGCGACCGAGACCGGGCTCATGAGAAAAACCGGCTTGATTTTCTGGATCGTGCCACCCGCCGCCTTCATCAGCTTGCGCAGCGGCATGTGAGCGTGCTTGCGGCCGATTTCGCGGCGTATCACACGCATTTCGCCTCGGGCGCCGCGCGGGATCGCCGCCTGATGCAGCGTGCGAACGCCGCGCACCGCGGCCTCGCGCGACCTCTCCTCGATCTCGACGAATTGCGCGACAAGCTCGCCGTGCCGGTCGCCGTCGAAGGCGGCGAGTTCGGGGTCGGCCGCGATCGCCTTTTTCCAGCAGGCTTCGGCAAAAGCGGCTTCGAGTTCCACATGGGCATCCTTGGGATCGAGCTCTCCCGAGGCAAGAGCGTTGGCGATCCAGGCGGGTCCGGCTGCGCGCACCTTTCGATCTGCTTTGACGAGCCTTGCCC
>JBAUNU010000399.1:0-2170 GCA_049579405.1 Methylocella sp. | reverse complement strand
CGACAAAATCGTGACCTGCCGCGCCTGCGGCAATGCCGACACCTGCGATCCTTGCACCTTGTGCCGGGACGAGCGGCGCGACCACGACACGCTCGTCGTCGCCGAGACGGTGGCCGATCTCTGGGCGCTGGAACGCGCCGGCGTTCTCAGTGCGCGCTATCATGTGCTGGGCGGCACCTTGTCGCCGCTCGACGGCATAGGCCCCAAGGACTTGAACCTCGCAAGCCTCGTTGAAAGGGTCGCGGCCGATCGCGTCAAGGAGGTGATCCTGGCCGTCAATGCCACGGTGGACGGACAGACAACGGCGCATTACATCGTAGGTCTCTTGGCGGATTCAAAGGTCAAGATCACGCGGCTCGCGCATGGCGTTCCGGTCGGCGGCGAGCTCGACTATCTCGACGAAGGCACGCTTGCCGCCGCGATCCGCAGTCGGACAGTGTTTTGAAGCCACTCCCGCGAACGCAAAATCGTTATGGGGGCCGCTTTACTTGGCACCGCGCCGCCCAAGATATAGCCCGTGCGCATGGTTCTGGCCGGCTGATGCGCCGGCCGGCGATTCGATGCTTCGCCAAACCCTGAGCAAGAAACCTGCGGCCAAACTATCCTAAGGAGCGGTGATGGCTAACCCGTTTGTGCATGTCGAACTCACCACACCGGATACCGGCAAGGCAAGGACTTTTTACGGAGCACTGTTCGACTGGAAGCTGGAGGATGTGGAGATGGGCCCCGGCATGACGTACACGATGATCCGCGTCGGCGAAGGCACCGGCGGCGGCATGATGAAGACTCCCGCGCCCGGCGTCCCCACCGCCTGGCTGCCGTACGTGCTGGTCAATGATGTGGCGGCGGCGACCGCCAAGGCGAAATCGCTTGGCGCGACGGTCTGCAAGGACATCACGGAGGTGCCGGGAGCGGGCTCCTTCTCGATCATCGTAGATCCGGCCGGCGCGGCGATCGGGCTCTGGCAAGAAAGGGCGAAATGAGGCGGGAGGGCGGTTATTCTTCGACCAGTGCGGCGAAATTCATTCCGCCGCACTGGCCGGAAGGTGCGCCCGCCGAGTTTGGCGACCTGTCTCCGGAAGTCATGATCTGATCCACGTCCTCTTGCGCGATCTTGAATTGCGCGTCGCGTTAAGCGACCCAAACGGGCATCTCCTCGCCGCCGAACAGCCTCTTGGTTGGCAGTGGGTCAGTCTGATATCATCCCCAGAATGTGACAACGATCACTCCGGCAACAATGAGCGCGCCTCCGAGGAGGATGGGCGTGCTAGGGACGGATTGAAAGGCAACGAAATTGACGATTTGCCAAATGATTAACAGCGTCGCGATATAGAGGCCGACAACGCGCCCAAATTCGACTGGCGCGAGGTTTACAGAGAGGCCATATCCGAATAGCAGGTATGGTGCCGGCCAAGAACAGCAGACTACGGGGCACCCAAGCATCTTGAGCGATCCCCATGCGCACGACGGCATCGCCGGTCGCTTCCAGCGAGGTTGCAACAATTAGAACGCCGAGCACGACGAGTTTATTCACCAATTAGGCCGCTATTCTTTTCTTGTAAGGGCCGCGCTTGCTAGTGACGTGCTGATATGCTTCGGATCGGGCTCACCTTCGATAGGTGTCTTGCTCGTGCCAGTGCAATCGGCCGTGCTATAGCGGCCGCTTGCGCTTTCGGAGGCGTCGATGCCGGCGCCGATGCGCCCCGGCGCCTATGTCATATTCAAGGCCGCCATGTAGAGTTCGAGAATGGCTTCCATCTCCTTGCGTTCGGAATGGTTCTGCTTCCGGATCTTGACGATCTCGCGCACGGTCCTCACATCGAACCCGCAGCCTTTCATTTCCGCGTAGACTTCGCGAATATCGCTGGAGATGGCTTTCTTTTCTTCCTCCAGCCGCTCCACTCTTTCGACGAATTGCGTCAGCTCCTGCGCCGCGACACCTCCTCCGACGACATCTGCCGTCATCTGAAACATTCCTATGTTTGGATTGGGCACCGCCCTGGACCCGGCGAAAACAGCCGGAAAAATGCTCCGGGCGAAGGTCTTTTCGACGCGAGCCCCGCAATGCCGCCGCCGCCGCGAGCCGTCAAGATGCGCGGCGGAATTATCCCCGCAATCCTATCCGCTATTCCCGTCCGGCGTACCGCCTTGCCGCTTCAACATGCCGTCC
>JBAUNU010000398.1:0-3200 GCA_049579405.1 Methylocella sp. | reverse complement strand
AGCAAGCGCCCGCGCAGCGCCCGCCCGCTGGGCTTTGAGCGCGGCGGATTGTCTCGACACTTTTACCTTGGCGGTTCTCGGCTGTCTCGCCTGTTTTGTCTTTTTCGCCTGTTTTGGCTTGGACGATTTCATGATCTTCTTGACAGACGCCATAACGAGCGCGCTCCTTTTTCCTGTCCCGCTTTGGAGACGGGACGGCTCTCGACGGCGGACGAACCCTCAGCCGTTCGGAAACTCAAAATTTCGGGCCTGGAAAGACGCGAAGCTGGAGGCTCCTAAACGACGATCGTCCACGACTTGGCCGGATTAACGCAACGAGAATTTTCGGCCGCGCGGCACCACGAAACTCGTGTCCCGGCGGACTTGAAGCCTCCAGGGCAGGGACGACGGGGGACCGCAAATACCCCCATTTGACGGCCGCGAAGAAGCAGTGTGACATAAAAAGGAGCAAAGATCAAAAGATATGCTGCTCGCGGGCAGCTTCAACCCCGGTTCCCCGCCGGCGCGCCGGATTTTTTAGGCAATCGCAGCGCGGCCGGACAGGACCGTGGCGTCAGGCATGTCCAGAAAAAGCGGCTCGACTTTTTCGATTCCGGCTCCAACTATTTGATTTTGAGGGAGTTCTTATCGCTCAAAATGGTCTGGTTTGATCGGGACGCGCGCTAATCCCCTTGGCCTGGATTTGCGGAAAAATAAGTCTCTAGCTTGCCGGGCGTGCCGTCGAATGTCTTGGCTTCCGGAGGGGCCTCGCGCTTAATCGTGACATTCGGCCAAGACCGCGCCATGTCGAGGTTAAGCTTAAGCCATTTTTCGAGCCCCGGTTCGGTATCCGGCTTGATCGCCTCGGCCGGGCACTCGGGCTCGCAGACCCCGCAGTCGATGCATTCATCCGGATGGATAACAAGCATGTTCTCACCCTCGTAGAAGCAATCCACGGGGCAGACTTCGACGCAATCCATGTATTTGCACTTGATGCAGTTTTCGACGACGACATAGGTCATGATCATTTTCCTTCGCGGGCGAACGCCGCGCCAGCGCGGCCAGTCAACGGCCCAATGCCAAGATTCATGGAGAACCCTCTCGACTTGCTATCCCATTGACATAGCGAACCGGAACTGCGTCGTATCACAGTCTACGCAGAAACGCGCCTTCGCCCGCGCCGCACCTTGACGACGCCCGGAGTGCAGCACGCGACCTATTCCATGTGGATAGTTTACTTTAGCGCTGTTGGTCCAAATAGTCCAAGGATTTTTGCGAGATTTTTGCAAGAACCCCGGGTGCTTTTGCGGCACTGTCCGGCGAATACTCAAATTTTTAAACAGGACCGTTGGCACGGCCGGGCGGGGGCCAAATCCCCGGGTCCGCCAATTCCTCGAACAAGAGAGAAGCTTCGGAAAAGCCGGCCCGGCGCGCGCCGGGAGCAACGACCTTAAGAACCCGCACTTGCCGCTCTAGCGCGATCGTCAGGACATCGCCCGGTCCGACGCCCTTGGCCGGGGTTTCGATCCGCCGCGCATTGACGCGGACATGGCCTTCGGCGACAAGCCGCGCCGCGAGGCTGCGGGTTCTTACCACACGCGCAAACCATAGCCATTTGTCGAGCCGCTGGCGCAGCGCCACGCCTTTCCATCCGCTTCCATGTTCCTCAATAAATATCCGCCGGTAGCGCGATTTCAAGCGAAGAGACCGCCTTTGGTGGGAGCCAGGGGATTGGCACCGGGCTCGGCGAGGCCAGTGAGCGCCTGCCATAAATTTTCAACGAAAGCCGGTTCAATGTCCCGCAAAATGAAAATGATCCGGGTCGTGTGATCGGCATCAGGCCAGGCCAGCAGCCGCAGCGGCGGATGAAACACATGCTGGACGCCCTGAAGTACGACCGGCCGCGAGGGATCGTCGCCGAGCGCTACGATACCCTTGACGCGCAAGAGTTTCGGCCCGTGCGCCTTGCGCAGCAATTCGAGGAAGAGATCGAGCGCGGCCGGCGCCAGCGGCGCCTGGTGGCGCATGCAGAAGGCGCGGATGCGGGCGTCGTGCCGGTTGACGTCGTGCTTTTCCCCTTCCCCTTGGCTGCCGTCTCCGTGAGGGTGGCGGTGGACGCGGGCGGATTGGTCATTCGCTCCGCGCGCTGCAAAAGCTTCGGCGTTCAACCAGCGCCGCACGTCGGAAATTTTTCGATCCGGATCGTAGATCCCTGCACGGAGAAGCGCCCCGGCCGTGGCTTCGCCTTTCGCGGCGTCGAGCAAAACCGCGCCCGGATTGAGTTTTTTCAGGCGCGCAGGGAGTTCGGTGAAGCCGCCGCCAGCGAGAAGATCGGTCTTGCTGAGGACGAGCCGGTCGGCCACGGCCACCTGCTTCACTGCCTCCTCATGCGCGTCGAGGGTCGCGTTTCCATTTACCGCATCGACCACGGTAACCACCCCATCGAGACAAAACCGCAGCATGAGATAAGGATGCGCCATGACCGTGTGCAGAACCGGCGCCGGGTCAGCGAGGCCAGTCGTTTCGATGATGACCCTTTGAAATGGCGCGATCCGCCCATTGTCGCGCTGGCGTAAAATACTTTCCAAGGTGGCAATGAGATCGCCGCGAATCGAGCAGCACAAACAGCCCGACGTCATCACCAGCATGTCGCCGTCCAGCCGCTCGACGAGGAGATGATCGAGGCCGATTTCGCCGAATTCGTTGATGATGACCAAAGTATCGGCGAGCGCCGGTTCGCGCAGCAGCGCGTTCAAAAGGCTTGTCTTGCCGGCCCCAAGAAAACCGGTGACGACGGTCAGCGGGAAGGGCGCGGGCGGCGTTTTTTGCCGCGGGGTCATCAGCGGCGGCACGGAGCGCAAGCCATGATTAAAGGCTCATCGCCCGGCATGCTTCTCCGGCGCCTTGCTCTTCGTCTTGCCGGCATGCGCCGTGACTTTCGCCGGGGAATGCGCGTTCTTAGCGACCTTTGCCGCAATTTTCGAATGTTTGTGGACGCTCGCTTTGGCGAAGCTGGCTTTCCTTCCGCGGCGTTTGCCTTGCGCCTTTTTTGATGCCTTATGGGACGCTTTTATTGTCGTCTTGCGGGCAACCATGGGGTCCGCGTCGCCAACTTCCGCTCGCGCCAGGCGATGCGGGGGAAGAACTTCGGGCGCCGCTGCGCCCTTGGCTTGGCTGGCCTCGCCCTTCATCGGCAGCGCTCCGGCATCGGGGAGGAGCGG
>JBAUNU010000397.1:0-1935 GCA_049579405.1 Methylocella sp. | reverse complement strand
GCGCGCCGGAAGCGGACGGACTTCGAATCCGGCGCCGGCCGCCGAGGCCGGATTGGTGCCATGCGCCGACTCCGGCACGAGAACGATTTTGCGGGTTTCTCCTTCTCCCTTGGCCGCAATGGCGGCTTTGATCGCCATCATGCCGCAGGCCTCGCCATGCGCGCCCGCTCTCGGCGGCATGGCGACGGCCTCCATCCCGGTCATGACCATCAACCAGCGGGCGAGCTCGGCAATAAGTTCGAGCGCGCCTTGCACGGTGGATTGCGGCTGCAGAGGATGAATGTCGGCGAAGCCAGGCAGCCGCGCCATTGCTTCGTTAAGGCGCGGATTATGCTTCATCGTGCAGGAGCCGAGCGGATAAATCCCGGCGTCGATTGCATAATTCAGCCGCGACAGCCGGACGTAATGACGGATCGTCTCCGGCTCGCTCAAGCCCGGAAGGCCGGCCGGTTCCAGCCGCGCGAGCGAGCCGAGCCGATGTTTAAACGGCAAGGGCTCGTCGAGATCGACGCCGGTATTTTCCGGCCGCCCAATCTCGAAGATAAGCCCTTCCTCGATTTCGAGGCCGCGATTGCCTGTGAAGATTTTCGCCTCCGGCACCTCGGCACCGGCCGCTTGCGGGTGGAACTTTTGCCGCATCAGCATGACAGGGCTCCTTGCAACGCTTCCGCGAGCGCCGCGCGATCGGTGTCCGTGTTGACTTCCGTGGAGGCGGCGAGAAGGAGATCGTCCAATCCCCGGTCCGGCAAAAGCCGGGAAACCGGGACCCCGCCGAGCACGCCTTTTTCCGCCATCCGCTCGACCGTCCGCGCGGCATCGCCAGGAATCTTGATCGTGAACTCGTTGAAAAATGTCTTGTTCAGAACCTCGACGCCTCGCACTGCCGCGAGCCGGCCCGCGAGAGCGACAGCATTGGCGTGATTGATCCGGGCGAGACGGCGCAGGCCCGCATCGCCCAGCAGGGTGAGATGAATCGAGAAAGCAAGGCTGGCGAGACCGGAATTGGTGCAGATATTAGAAGTTGCCTTGTCGCGCCTGATATGCTGTTCGCGGGTCGAAAGGGTCAAGACGAAGCCACGGCGTCCTGCGGCATCCAGGGTTTCGCCGCAGAGGCGACCCGGCATCTGGCGCAGATATTTGGCCTTGGCGGCGAAGAGCCCGACATAGGGGCCGCCGAAATTCAAGCGATTGCCGATGGACTGTCCTTCGCCAGCGACAATATCGGCGCCCATCGCCCCCGGCGGCTTGACGAGACCGAGCGAGACAACCTCGGTGAAAACCGCGATCAAAAGCGCGCCCTTCGCTCGGCAGGCCGCTGCAGCTCCGGAAAGATCGCGGAGATTGCCGAAAAAATCAGGGTTTTGCACCACGACGCAGGCGGTTTCGTCATCGGCAACGCCGGCCAGATTCTCGGCCGCGAAAACATCGGGCGGAAGAACCGCGACGGCGTCCCCACTCATCGCCGAATAGGTGCGCACGGCCTCGGCATAGTGCGGATGAAGACCTCCCGATAACACGGCCTTGCGGCGTTTGGTTATCCGGCGGGACATTGCCACGGCCTCGACCGTCGCGTTCGATCCGTCATACATCGAGGCATTGGCGGCATCCATCGCGGTCAAACCCGCGACCTGGGTCTGGAACTCGAAAATGGTTTGCAATGTGCCTTGCGCGATTTCGGGCTGATAGGGCGTATAGCTGGTGAGAAACTCGGAGCGTTGGATCAGATGATCGACGCTTGCTGGAACATGATGCTTGTAGGCCCCGGCCCCCACAAAAAACGGCACCGCGCCCGCCGCCACATTTTTTGCCGCCAGCCCGCAGAGCAAGCGCTCCACCTCCATTTCGGTCTTACGCGGCGGTAGTTCGAGATCGGATTCGAGCCGCTTGGCCTTCGGAATATCGGCGAAAAGCGCGTCGATATGGTCGACGCCGATG
>JBAUNU010000396.1:0-5015 GCA_049579405.1 Methylocella sp. | reverse complement strand
TCATGACATCGAGGACGATCAGATCGAAGGAA
The DNA here is from genome assembly GCA_049579405.1 of Methylocella sp. Taxonomy (GTDB): domain Bacteria; phylum Pseudomonadota; class Alphaproteobacteria; order Rhizobiales; family Beijerinckiaceae; genus Methylocapsa. The sequence goes on along the minus strand of JBAUNU010000396.1, from coordinate 4,983 downwards.
AGACTCTTGAGGCGGGCCATCGCTTCCGCGGCATCGGCGGCGGTCGTGACGCGATACCCCTCTTCGCTCAGCACGCGGGACAACAGCGCGCGGATGCGGCGGTCGTCATCGACGATCAGAAGATGCGCGGCGTCGTCGGCCGGCGCGGCCGCCGCCCGGAAGCCATTCGGTTCCTGGCTCACCGCTGGTGCCCAGAAGCCGGGCCGGCGCCGGTCATCGCGGCCGGATTCACATGCGCAGCCTTTTATGTCAGCACTTTTGACATATTTCAGGAAGATTCGTACCCGTCAAGCCCCCGCCCGCTGGTGGTTTTTTCCGTAATGCCCATGGTTTTGTGTTCTCCGCCCCGCCATATTAGGCCGACCATCAAGGGTTCCGCGAAACCTCACCGCGGGCCAGCACAGGAGTGAGCAATGTCCGCTTTGCCCTTCGACCAGCGCGACGGGTTCATCTGGATGAACGGCAATTTGGCCGCCTGGAAGGAAGCCAAGCTTCACGTTCTTTCGCACGGTCTGCATTATGCCTCCTGCGTCTTCGAGGGTGAGCGCGCCTACGGCGGCCGTATTTTCAAATCAGCCGAACATTCGGAGCGGTTCAAAACCTCGGCGGAGCTGCTCGATTTCGAGATTCCTTATTCCGTGCCGGAACTGGACAAGGCGAAGCAGCTCGTCGTTGATAGGAGCAATCTGCCAAACTGCTACGTCCGCCCAATTGCCTGGCGCGGCAGCGAAACGATGGCGGTCGCGGCGCGGAATTCGACCATCAACGTCGCGATCGCCGCCTGGGACTGGCCGAGCATGTTCGACATCGAGCAGAAAATGCAAGGCATCCGGCTCGACATCGCCGATTACCGGAGGCCCGATCCGATCACCGCGCCGGCCCGCGCGAAGGCCGCGGGCCTGTATATGATCTGCACCATCTCAAAACATCGGGCCGAGCGGCGCGGCTATGCCGACGCGATGATGCTCGATTGGCAGGGGCGGGTCGCCGAATGCACCGGCGCCAATATCTTTTTTGCCGCGAAAGGCGCGATCCACACGCCGATCGCCGATTGCTTTCTCGACGGGATCACGCGGCGCACGGTGATCGACCTCGCGAGGCGGCGCGGCATCGAGGTGATCGAGCGCCGCATCATGCCGGGGGAGCTCTCCGGCTTCGAGGAATGTTTTATCTCCGGCACCGGCGCCGAAGTCACCCCCGTTTCCGAGGCGGGCCCCTACAAATTCACGCCGGGCGCGATGTCCCGCGCGCTGATCGACGATTATTCCGCCGAGGTGCGTCCCAGACAAAAGGCGGCCTGAGGCGGGAACGCGGTGGAACATGGCCGGCACCGCAATCCATCCCGGCGAACACCTCGGCGAGGAATTGCGGGAGCTTGGCATGCCGGCCGCTGAATTGTCGCGCCAGAGCGAGGTGCCGGTGAATGGCGTGACCGGGGTCAGCAGGCTCGCGCTCAAACGAGCCGACGCTCTCGCGAGTTCGCCTTGCGCTTATTTCCCCGCGCCACCGGCGCCAGCAGCGCTGCGCCTAGGCAGCGGAACGATTACTGTGCCCCAGTAAACATCTCCGATTACCACAATTTCAACTGTCGGTGGGTCACGACCATTCTCGGACTATAGCGGACTAGTGCCAACCCCACCCATATCAAATTGCGAACCCGGCGCAAAAGCCCGATCCTTCGGAGCTTGTGAGGAGCCCTTTATGCGCACGATCATCGAGCCCTTCCGTATCAAGATGACCGAGGCCTTGCCAATCACCACGCCCGGCCACCGGGAAGCATGCTTGGCGTCCGCCCACAACAATGTTTTTTTGCTTGATGCGGAAGATATCACAATCGACCTTTTAACCGACAGCGGCACGGGCGCAATGTCGGCGCGCCAATGGGCCGCGCTGATGCTCGGAGATGAAAGCTATGCGGGAAGCACATCCTGGCATCGCTTCGAAAACACGGTGCGCGAGATTACCGGCTTCAAATATATTTTCCCGGTGCACCAGGGTAGGGCCGCCGAACGTATTCTGGCCGCCACCCGTCTGAAGCCAGGCGCGATCGTCCCGAACAACAATCATTTCGATACCACCCGCGCCAATATCGAATATGCCGGCGCGCAGGCCGTGGATTTGCTGGCGCCGGAGGGCCAGGACATTTATTCCGAAACGCGGTTCAAGGGAAATATGGACATCGCTAAGCTCGCGCATCTCATCGAGACCAAAGGCGCGGCAAATATTCCCTTCGGCATGATTACCGTGACCAACAACGCCGGAGGCGGCCAGCCCGTTTCGATGGAAAATATCAAATTGGTCAAGGAAATACTTGCGAAAAATCACATTCCCCTGGTCATCGATGCCTGCCGCTTTGCCGAAAATTCGTATTTTATCAAGGAATACGAGCCGGGCTTTGCGGACCGGAGCCTCAGCGAAATCGCCAAGGAAATGTTCGCGCTCGCCGACGCCGCTACGATGAGCGCCAAAAAGGACGGTTTGGCGAATATCGGGGGGTTTTTTGGCTGCGACAACGAGGAATGGGCCGAGGATTTCCGCAACCTGCTTATCCTCACGGAAGGCTTCCCGACCTATGGCGGGCTTGCCGGACGCGATCTCGAGGCCATTGCGGCCGGGCTGAAGGAGGCATTGGAATATGAATATCAGCGCTACCGCCACGCGACAGTTGCGTATATGGCCCGCGACCTTATCGACCGCAAAATTCCGATTGTGCGCCCGGCGGGCGGTCACGCCGTCTTTCTCGACGCGGCGGCGTTCTGCCCGCATTTGAAGCCATGCGAGTATCCCGGCATCGGGCTCGTCAACGCGCTTTACCTCGAAGGCGGCATTCGCGCCGTAGAACTCGGCAGCGTTATGTTTGGCCGCCCCCTGCCTGGCGGGAAGGACGAAATCCCGGCCTCGCGCGAATTAGTCCGGCTCGCGTTTCCGCGCCGCGTCTATACCCAGAGTCATTTCGACTACGTCATCGAAGTGCTGGATCTTGTCTGGCGGCAGCGGAATGCGATTCCGCCCTATAGGATCACAAAACAGGCGCCGTTTTTGCGCCACTTCACGGCGCATTTCGCGCAAGGCGGGAACGCGCGTGCCGCCGGCGCCGAGCCTTAGCCATGGATCAGATTTGACGAAAACGGATGCCGCAGGATCGCGAGACTCATGGCCACGTTGGCCATTGCGGCAACGACCTGACAATGGGATCGGCTTGCCAGGTCCGGACCGCGGCTGGCGCACGTCTCGCGGGCGAGTAGGCGAGAGCATTGTGAGGTTTCCGGCGCCAAAAGGCGTAGGCCGCGCCGGTTCCACGCCACCGCCTATGGAGCCTGGCATAATAGCTCATGCGTGGCGGCGCCCCGGAGATGGTGATCTCCGCGCCCTCAACTTGCACCATGTGGAAAAGGCGCGCGGCATTGCCCGGCGCGAGCCGAATGCAGCCGTGCGAGACGGGACGGCCGAGCGACGCCGTCTCATAAGTGCCATGGATCGCATAGCCGCCGGCGAAAAAGATCGAATAGGGCATCGGCGACATATGATATTTGTGAGAATAATGGATGCGCAGCAACTGATAGGGGCGGTAACTCCCGCGCGGCGTCCGGTAGCCTGAACGTGCCGTGGAAATCCGCCAGTCATAGCTGCCCATGTCCGAGCTCACATGCATGGTCTGCGAGCCGAGATCGATATGGATCAGCACGGATGCATCGGCTTCCGGCATGGACAAGATGCCGCAACACAACGCGCAAGCACCGAGGATGGCCCGCATGACAGGCTCCTTTGGGAAGCTGGCGAGGCCAGCTCCGGAAGGACTCTCATTTCGCAAGTGTCATGTAAATCGCAAAGTTCTAGTAAGGTTTACAAATAGTATTCCTTGTGTTGCGGCGGACAAAGATGTTTGTTGCGCGCCGCGGTTAACTTTTCCTCAATATTCCGGGCGCCCTTTTTGCCTGGTGTGATGCCCAGGTCTAAAATCTCTATGTTCTTATCAATTCGTTTCGCCTTCATAGATGATTTCGCTCGAACGTGCGCCCCGCTAGCCGCAAAGGCGCACACTCGAACGGGCTAGCTGATGGGTATAGTGTACCACATCGGTGGGTAGGAATGCAATGTCTGAAACGTCCGAATCGTCTATTGTGGACGATACAAAGCCGTGCAAAATCTGCGGTGAAGCGATAAAGAAGTCCGCCCGCAAGTGCATTCACTGTGACAGTTACCAAGACTGGCATGCGAACGTCAGTCTGAGTAGTACGGTACTTTCTCTGCTCGTAGCGTTGGTCTCTGTCCTGACAACAGGAGTACCCATTCTATATAACACGCTGACGCCTAAGAACTCTGATCTTTATTTTTCGTTTCAAGGCGTGAACGAGGATGTTATCGGTATACTCGTTACAAACCAGGGCACAAGACCTGGGACAGTGAGCTACCCAATGGAGATAAATAACAACACCTTCCCATTAATGAGCCTTCAGGTACGCGGTACGCCGTCGACGGCGGTATTTCTAATCGAGCCAGGAAAGAGCCTTTTACTTCAGTTGACTGGTGCCCCTGGTTTGTCATGGGATGAGAAAGAGGTGCCAGAGGGCGATTGCGAAATTGAGCTGCAAAAGAGTGACTTTAAAGCGAAGGGGGAAAGACAATGGATAATAGTTCAATGCAAGGAGATATCCTATTTTCTGCAGAAGTTTAATGAAATCGCTCGTAAGAAGTCAATTCATTAGGACCTTCTCAGGATGCTTGAGAAGATACCATCTGCTCGATAGCGCCTTGCGGCGGCAATCCACCACGCGACCAAGCCGCGATGATACCAGCGCCATTCCCGCCGACGGTCAGTGCCGGTCCCGGCGTGGCATCGCCCGATGTCCAATCACCGCTTCCGTAACCGCTACCGGCCGGCACGCGGGGCTCGTTCGGATCGTATTTGACGAGACCGGCGGGGAGACCGAACCCGAGCTCGCGCGCAAGCTCGCGCGGCGCGACGCCCGCGTCGATCGGCTC
>JBAUNU010000395.1:0-4744 GCA_049579405.1 Methylocella sp. | reverse complement strand
AGTCCACGGTCCGGCTTCCGTCCGGCATCACCGCCATTTCCGCAATTTTGTATCCATTGGCGAACCGTTCCTTTACGACTACGGAGGGTACGGCAACTATTGCTGGCAGCAAGTCTGGACCGCATCTGGCTGGCAATGGTTTGACGCCTGCGCTGGGTACTATGGCTTTACCTTTTAGTGTAACGCTTGGCGTCCCCAAACAGCCGGCCACGCATCTTCCGGAATTTCACCCTGCTCTACTGCCGTTCCCGGCGATGAATTCGACAACGGCAGTTTCGAGAGCGCACTCCTTCCTTAACCCAAGGTTTCGTTACCGTCCCGGCGGTTTAAATGACTTGCTGAGGGCCGCCGCTGATTTAAACGCCTTCGTGGCATCCTTGGCGGTCATCGCAACCGCCGTCCTTAGGTGGGAAATCCCGCCCGACGCCGCCCCCGCGATCAGCGCGGAAGCCATGACCTCTTCGCTCGGCGCCTCGGCTATCGAGAGGAAATCATACTCGCCAAATGTGAAATAATGGGCAAGTAGCTTGGCCCCCGCCTTTTCCAGAAGGTCTGCGACGGCCTTCTCCCGGTTTTCGGGATTGGCCACCATTCCCTTGACCGCATCGGGCGTGTACCGGCCCTGGGTGATATAGATTGCCATGAGTTCCTCCCTTTCCAGCTCATACTTTTTTGCGGATCGCATAAAAGATAATTAGCCGCTCCTCGACGGTTTGGTAGGGGCGCGGAAAAGGGATTTGGTTCCTCGCGGTCGAAGCAGATTATGCGAGGATGGCGTCAGCGAAGCTACCCAAACCTAGGAAGCCCGCACTTTTAAATTCGCACATTTTACGGCAACGATTGGGTTGTCAAAAAGGCGTGCGCGGAAATCTCCAACCCAATGCGTCCCTCGCTCCTCAATCCTCTCTTCGCGACAGCCGCGAGCCTGCCCGGCGTCGGGCCGAAAACAGCCAAGCTTCTCGACCGGCTGTTGGCCGGCAGCGGCAAAGACGCTCGCGCGCTCGATCTTCTTTTTCATCTCCCGTATGCCGCGATCGACCGCCGCAACCGCCCAAAGATCGCCGGCGCACCGCTCGATACAATCGTCACGCTTGAAGTCAAGGTCGTCGAGCACCGGCCGCCGGGCGCCCGCTCCAAGGCACCCTACAAGGTCTTGGTCGAGGACGAGACTGGCGACGTCCTGCTCGTCTTCTTTCTCGCCAATCACCATTGGATCGAAAGGAGCCTCCCGCTGGGTGCCACCCGCTGGATTTCCGGCAAGCTGGAGCTTTGGGACGGACACCGCCAGATCGTGCACCCAGACCGTGTGTTGGACAGCGAAGGTTTTGCCAAAATGGCGCCGGTGGAGCCGGTCTATCCTTCAACCGAGGGACTCATGCAAAAAACGCTCGGCAGGGCGATCGATGCGGCGCTCGCCAAAATCCCCGCGTTGCCGGAATGGCGGGAGGGGACGCCCTCAAATACTCCCGCCTTTCCATCCTTCGCCGGGGCCCTTCGGCACGTGCATCGCCCAAGCACACCGGGAAGCATCGCGCCGGAGGCGCCGGCGCGGATGCGGCTCGCTTTCGACGAATTGCTCGCCTCCCAATTGGCGCTTGCCTTGACGCGTTCGAAAATCCGGCGCGCCCCAGGCCGCGCGAGCCAAGGGGATGGCCGTATCAGAGCAAAGATCGCCGCCGCCCTGCCTTTCGCGCTCACCGCTTCCCAGAACACCGCGATGGCCGAAATCGACGGCGATCTTGGCGCGCCAACCCGCATGCTGCGGCTTTTGCAAGGCGATGTCGGATCCGGCAAGACGCTTGTCGCTCTCTTTGCCATGGCGGCGGTCGTCGAGGCCGGGCGGCAGGCCGCGCTGATGGCGCCAACCGAAATTCTCGCCCGCCAGCATCACCAAACGCTCGCGATGTTCGGCGAAGCCGCCGGGCTCAGGCTGGCGCTCCTCACCGGCCGCGACACGGCGGCCTTACGCGGCAAAACCCTCGCCGGGCTGGCAGATGGCACCATCGATATTGCGATTGGCACCCATGCCTTGTTTCAGGAAAGCGTTGTCTTTCATGATCTTGGGCTCGCCGTGGTCGACGAACAGCATCGCTTCGGCGTCCATCAGCGTCTGGCGCTGGGCGGCAAAGGCGCGGCGGCCGACATCCTCGTCATGACCGCGACGCCAATTCCGCGCACGTTGGTTCTGACTTATTTCGGCGACATGGATGTTTCAAATTTGCGGGAAAAGCCCGCGGGGCGCGAGAGAATCGAGACCCGCGCGTTGCCGGTTGAGCGCATGGACGAACTTATCGCGAGGCTGCGGCGCGCGATCGCGGACGGCGCCCGCGCGTTTTGGGTTTGTCCTCTCGTGGAAGAGAGCGAAGCGCTCGACGCCGCCGCCGCGCAAGAACGCTTCGTTCATCTGCAAGAGGTCTTTGGCGATAAAGTCGGGCTTGTCCACGGCAAGATGAAAAGCCGCGACAAGGACGAAGCGATGGCCGCGTTCGCGCAAGGGACGACCCAGATTTTGGTTGCTACGACGGTCATCGAGGTCGGCGTCGATATCCCGCAAGCAACGATCATGGTCGTCGAGCATGCCGAGAGGTTCGGGCTTGCCCAGTTGCATCAATTGCGTGGACGCGTCGGACGCGCCGGCGCCAAATCCGCATGCTTGCTCCTCTACCGGGCGCCACTTGGAGAGATGGCCAAGGCGCGGATCGCGATCATGCGCGAGACGCAGGACGGATTTCGGATAGCCGAGGAAGACCTGCGCCTGCGCGGCGAAGGCGAGGTGCTCGGCACGAAACAATCCGGACTGCCGGGCTTTCGCCTCGCTGATCTTTCCGCGCACGGGCCGTTGCTGGACTTGGCGCGCGGCGAAGCGCGCAAGATCGTCGAGGAAAATCCCCGGCTGGAAGGCGCGTGGGGAGAAGCCTTGCGGCTCCTCCTCAATATTTTCGAGCGCGGCGAAGCAATCCGGCTTTTGCGCGGAGGGTGAGAGATGCAAGGCGCTTGATTTCGCGATTTTGCCCGCCGATATCGGTGACCACCCACCGCCGCACCGGCTAGGGATGTGCGAGTCTGTTACGACGAGCGGAAGATGGACGCGGGCTGGGCTTTTCTCGCGCCTTTCGCGAGCGGGACTGGCAGGGCCGGCCGCCCGGATTTGTGCGCTGCGTCGCGCTTTTCGCCCAGCCAGATTTTCGTGCCGAGCTCGGCGGAATTGTGAACATCGAGAGTCTGATACAGCTTTTTCGTAGTAGCCATGACAGAGGAGAGTTGGATGCCGAGTTCATCCGCGATCACAGGTTTTGGTTTGCCCAGGGCAAGTTGAATGCCGACTTTCGTCTGTGCTGGCGTCGCGCCGCTTTCGCGCAGCACGCGAGCCGCATGGGCAATCGCGTGCTCGTGGAGTTTGATCGTCACTGCTATGAGACAGCTCTTCGGATCCTTGGCGGCGTCTTCCGGAAGCGTGCCTGCGGGCACGAGCCATTTGGCTTCGAGCGTGAGAACGCCATAGGCGGTCGAAATCCGCATGCGAGGCGGCGTGTTGGAGGTGCCGTTCGCAGCGCCGGTGATCCGCTGGATGAGCTTCAGTACCGGCGCCGGCAGGCTGTCGCTGGCGGGCACGTAGCGCGTGTAATTGGGCGGCTCTCCCGAGAGAATTATGAGCAGATGTTCGAGGCCGCTGGTCTCGTGGAGGAGCCTCGCGTCGGGGGTCACGATCAACTGACTGCTCAGTACGGTTGGTCCTGCCGTGCTGATTGGAGCCTCATCCCCTTGGTGCGCATCGCCAAATGGAGACCGCCGGAACGCGTGCGCGAGCCAGGGCCGCAGCCGGTCGAGCCGCTGTACGTCGTCCACCATAAAGGAGCGGGCGCTTCGCGGACGTGTTAGGCCAACATATGCAATAGACCGGCCGCGATCGCCGATCATGCCGCCAAAAGCCAACAGGAATCGAGCGGCGCCTCTATTTCCCGGTAATAGCGGCTTTCCAGGTAGTCGCCGCCCTGCCGGTGCAAAGTCCAACCAATCGCGACGGCGCGGAACCCGGGGATCCAGAGAGACGCCAGGGCCGATGGATCATCGATGAACCGCCAAAAGCGCTCGCGGAAGATCGCTCCGGTTGCGGGGTTTTCGGCGTAGACGTTGGTCATCGTGGCATCGGGCGCCAAAAGAGCGAGACGCGAACAGCCGTGTGGAATAATCTCATGCAGCAGGGGCGTAACCGCGATCATCGCGCTCTCGGGCTTGAGCCCGAGGCAGCACAAGGTCTTGAGGTGCTCGACCGCCCCCATCGGTGCCTCCCCGACCGATTGCCAGACTTCGCGGGCTGGTTTAGCAGAGGCGCCGCGTCCCTCGGACGTAGCCACATGACACCGGTCCCCAATTGGTAGCGCGGTATCCGGTTCGCGATAGCCCCGAACGCCTCGGGATGGCAATGCGTAGAACTACCCCCTGCCGCGCTCGAGTGAACATGTCTATGCTAATATGACGTATGCAACCGAGGGAAGAAAATGGCTGTCGTGAATGTTCATGGCCAATCCGCGCCGGACCAACGAGAGCTTACACTGCGATCTGCCTGGTTCTCCGGCAGATCGCCTCTGACCAGTCCGAAGTTTTGGCTGACCGGGATCGCATTCCTGGCGCTCTATCTCGCTTTCAACAAGCTGACGGAGCGGAAGATGGACGCGGGCTGGGCTTTTCTCGCGCCTTTCGCGAGCGGGACTGGCAGGGCCGGCCGCCCGGATTTGTGCGCTGC
>JBAUNU010000394.1:0-2154 GCA_049579405.1 Methylocella sp. | reverse complement strand
CCTGACCGCGCCGGGCATGGAGGGCGTCAGCATACCCTTCCCCGCCCCGGATGCGGAAGCGCTCAACGTGGTGATTTGGCGCGACACGGTCGGCGCCGTGGCGGCGGGTGCGGCGGCGGACGCATGGATCAGCGCGGCGCTCGGACTGCCCTGCAGGCTGGTCTATCTGGCGGACGCCACCGGCCGGAAAATCGATCCGGCCTTCGCCACAGCTGGGCAGACGGTCAATTTCGCCGACGGATTCCCGGTTCTGCTCGTGTCCCTTGGGTCGCTGGCGGACCTCAACACCCGGCTCGCGGTACCGATCCCGATCGGCCGTTTCCGGCCTAGTGTCGTCGTGAGCGGAGCGGCGCCCTGGGCCGAGGATTGCTGGCGCCGGATCCGGATCGGCGGCGTGCTGTTCAGCGTCGTCAAGCCGTGCAGCCGCTGCATCGTCACCACCATCGATCCCGAAACCGGACAGCGTCCGGACATGAACGAACCCCTCCGCACGCTCGGTAAGTTTCGCCGGGACCGGCGCGGCGGCGTGATGTTCGGGCAAAATCTGATCCCCGGGAATGCGGGCCGGATCGCGGCCGGGGATCGCGTGGAGGTGTTAGAGTACGGGTCTTCCAACGTCATGCTGATGAGCGCTGGCGAGGCAGAGGTAGCCTGATCACGCGGGCCGTAGTTTACGATCTGCGACTCAAGCTTGAACTCATCCGTGAATTGGTCCAGCCTGCGGGCTTACCCTCTCAAGACCGCATGGCCCGCAACCGCCCGGGAATTACGGCTTTATATTTTACCGGCTGGCGATGCCGACCGCTTATGCCGGGCTTTCAACCAGTTTCTCGCCAGGCGACACGTTCTGGGACCGTAACCGATGGCAACGGGAGGGTTGCTAAGGCCGGAATTTGGCAATAAGCCTACCATTGCATCACCTGGGGCGTGCCCGCCGGCGCAAGGCGTGAACGAGCGCTAAGAAATAAAATCATGGGAACTCACGCTGGTTAGAGCGGCCCGAGGTTGGGATGTGAGGAGGGGTATTTGGATATTCACGAATACCAGGCCAAGGAGATCTTGGCGAATTTCGGTGTGGCAACGCCACACGGAGCGGTTGCCTACAGTCCCGACCAAGCCGTCTATTGCGCCACCGAGCTTGGCGGCTGGCATTGGGCGGTGAAGGCTCAGATCCATTCCGGCGGCCGCGGCAAGGCCGGCGGCGTCAAGCTCTGCAAGACCTATCACGAAGTCCGCGCGGCGGCGGCGGCGCTTCTCGGCAAAACTCTCGTCACCAATCAGACCGGTCCAGAGGGCAGGGTCGTCCAGCGAGTCTATGTCGAGGTCGCCGAACCCTTCGAGCGCGAGATTTACCTTGGCTTCGTTCTCGACCGGAAGGTCGAGCGGGTCCGGGTCATCGCATCGCGCTTCGGCGGCATGGAAATCGAGGAGATCGCCAAGGAGCATCCGGAGGAAATCTTGCAAGTGGTGGTCGAGCCGGCGGTGGGGCTCCAGCCGTTCGAGGCGCGCGAGCTCGCCTTCGGTCTCGGGCTCAGCCTGAAGCAGGTCAGCCGCGCCGTCGCCAGCATGCTCGGCTGCTACCGCGCGTTTCGCGATCTCGACGCCACCATGGTGGAAATCAATCCGCTGGTCATCACCAAGGACGACCGGGTCCTTGCTCTCGATGCCAAGATGTCGTTCGACGATAATGCCCTGTTCCGGCGCGGCACGGTCGCCGACATGCGCGACCATTCGCAGGAGGACCCGCGCGAGGTCCAGGCCGCCGAGCATAACCTCAACTATGTCGGCCTCGATGGCACTATCGGCTGCATTGTCAATGGTGCCGGGCTCGCCATGGCAACCATGGACATGATCAAATATGCGGGCGGCAGCCCGGCGAACTTCCTAGACGTCGGCGGCGGCGCCTCGCCGGAACGGGTTGCCGCGGCGTTTCGTCTCGTGTTGTCCGACTCCAACGTCCGGGCAATTCTGGTCAACGTTTTCGCCGGCATCAATCGTTGCGATTGGGTGGCCGAAGGCGTCGTCCAGGCTTGCCGCGAATTGAAGGTCGATGTCCCCTTGGTGGTGCGTCTTGCAGGGACCAATGTCGAGGCCGGGCGCGACATCATCGCGAAAAGCGGCCTGCCGATCGTTTCGGCCGATTCCCTCGCCGAT
>JBAUNU010000393.1:0-3734 GCA_049579405.1 Methylocella sp. | reverse complement strand
GATTAAACCCTTCCTGCCGCATGTGTTCGATCACATAGCGGTCGCCGACGGCGGTGCGCGCGAGGGACAGCCCGTGCCCCTCGAGATAACGTTCGAGACCGAGATTCGACATGAGCGTCGCGACAATGCCTGGCCGCGACAATCTTCCATCTTCCTTCCAGCTCTGCGCGATCGCGGCCATCAATTGGTCGCCATCGACAAGTTTCCCGGTCTCGTCGACGATAAGCACGCGGTCGGCGTCCCCGTCGAGCGCGATGCCGATATCCGCCCGCACTTCGCGGACTTTCTTGACAAGCGCTTTTGGCGCGGTGGAACCGGCATCCCGGTTGATGTTGAAACCATCCGGCTCGACGCCAATCGACACGACGTCCGCTCCCAATTCCCACAAAGCTTCGGGGGCGACCTTGTAGGCAGCGCCATTGGCGCAATCGACGACGATTCGCAAACCATCGAGGGTAAGATTGCGGGTCAGGGTACGCTTGGCGAATTCGATGTAGCGGGCGCGATCGCCCTCAACCCGCATCGCGCGCCCGAGATCTGAGGGTTTCGATAATTTGAGCAACAACGGCTGATTCAGCATCGCCTCTATTTTTGCTTCGACCGCGTCCGGCAATTTATATCCGTCCGGGCCGAACAACTTGATCCCATTGTCCTCGTAAGGATTATGCGAGGCCGAGATCATAACGCCGACATCCGCCCGCATCGAGCGGGTAAGCATCGCGACGGCGGGCGTTGGCACCGGCCCGAGCAACAGCACGTCGATGCCAACCGAGGTGAAGCCCGCGACCAAGGCGTTTTCGATCATATAGCCGGAAAGCCTTGTGTCCTTGCCGATCACCGCCCGATGGCGATGCTCGCCGCGATGAAAAATAATACCGGTCGCCTGCGCGACCTTCATCGCGATCTCGGGCGTGATCACGGCATTGGCGACGCCCCTAATGCCGTCCGTCCCAAAAAATTTCTGTGCCATCGGTAAAGTATCCTTCCACGCAATCAATCAGCCTATAATATCGGGTTTGCCGGCTCCTAGGGCCACCATTTTGACGAACGCGGAAGAAATCCAACTGGTGGCACGGCCGCTGTTTCGCCCGCACTTTTGTTAAATATTATCATGCTCCTTGCCTGTCACAGCCTCGAAAAATCGCCTTTTTTATTATTTCCTTAATAACCACGCGTTTCCTCCCGAACCTAGCTTCTCCCCCGGCATTCTTTGAGTTCCCGCCCGGATAGGGCAAAGATGGCAGCCTCAGGTACGCGCGGGAGGGCCCTTGAAGGCTGCCAGATATTAATAGCGGTAATGATCTGGCTTGAACGGGCCGGTCCGCAGCAGCCCGAGATAGGCCGCCTGGGCGGGGGTGAGCTTGGTCAGCTTGGCGCCGATCTTATCGAGGTGGAGGGCCGCGACTTTTTCATCGAGATGCTTTGGCAAGGTGTAGACCTTGCGATCATATCGGCCCTGCTTGGTCCACAGTTCGATTTGCGCCAAGGTCTGATTGGTGAACGAGGCCGACATCACGAAGGAAGGATGTCCGGTCGCGTTGCCGAGATTGACGAGCCGCCCTTCCGACAAAAGGATGATCCGCTTGCCGTCCGGAAACTCGATCTCGTCGACCTGCGGCTTGACATTGTGCCATTTGAAATTGCGCAAGCCCGCGACTTGGATCTCGGAATCGAAATGACCGATGTTGCAAACGATGGTGCGGTCCTTCATCGCACGCATGTGGTCTACCGTGATGACGTCGACATCGCCGGTGCAGGTCACGAAAATATCGGCGCGGGGCGCCGCATCCTCCATCGTTGTGACCTCGAATCCTTCCATCGCCGCCTGCAAGGCGCAGATCGGATCGACTTCGGAAACCATCACGCGGCAACCGGCATTGCGCAGCGAGGCCGCCGAACCTTTCCCGACATCGCCGAAGCCCGCGATCATCGCGACCTTGCCCGCCATCATGACATCGGTGCCGCGCCGGATGCCATCGACAAGTGATTCGCGGCAGCCGTAAAGATTGTCGAACTTCGACTTGGTGACCGAATCATTGACGTTGATCGCGGGCCAGAGAAGCTTGCCGTCGCGTTCCATCTGATAAAGCCTGTGGACGCCGGTCGTCGTCTCCTCGCTCACGCCCTTGATGGCATGGCCGCAATTCGCGTACCAGCCGGGAATGGAGGCGAGCCGCTGCTTGATCGCCGCGAAAAGAACCGCTTCTTCCTCGTTGCTCGCGTTGTCGAGAAAAGCCGTGTCGCCCGCCTCGGCGCGCATTCCGAGATGCATGAGCATGGTGGCGTCGCCGCCATCGTCCAAAATGAGGTTCGGCGTGCCGCCGTCGCCCCATTCAAAGATCCTGTGGGTGTAATCCCAATAATCGGCGAGGCTTTCGCCCTTGACCGCGAACACCGGCGTGCCGGCCGCGGCGATCGCGGCGGCGGCATGATCCTGGGTCGAATAAATGTTGCAGGAGGCCCAGCGGACATCGGCGCCGAGCGCCTTCAACGTCTCGATCAGCACGGCGGTCTGGATCGTCATATGCAGCGACCCGGCGATCCGCGCGCCCTTGAGCGGCTGGCTCGCGCCATATTCGGCGCGCACCGCCATCAAGCCCGGCATTTCGGTTTCCGCGATGGCAATTTCCTTGCGGCCCCAGGCGGCAAGCCCGAGGTTGGCAATGGCGTAATCATGCGGCGAGTGGGTCATGGGCTCCTGGCGCTCCGGAATGAAGATTCCGGGTCTATATCAGGCTCCCGCGCAAGAGGCAATAAAGATATAAGCAAGTCTTTATATGAATATTCGCAAGGTGAAGATTGGCAAAATCCCGCCCTTCACGACCCTGGTTTCGTCCATTTCAGAATCGGGTTTCGCGCCGTGCGGGTCTCGTCGAGGCGGCGGCGGGGCGCATAATGAGGCGCGCCGGCAAAGCGATCAGTGTCCCCGCGCTTTGCGGCCAGCGCGAGATCGCGCAAGGCCGCGATGAAAAGATCGAGCGAGGCTTTCGATTCCGATTCGGTTGGCTCGATCAGCATCGCGCCGTGCGCCACGAGGGGGAAATAAATCGTCATCGGGTGAAAGCCTTCGTCGATCATCGCCTTGGCGAAATCGAGCGTTGTGAGGCCAGAGGGCTTCAACCATGTCTCGTCGAACAAAACCTCGTGCATGCAGGGCCTGTCGCCGAAAGGTCCGGACATGAGATCCTTGAGGCTCGCGCGGATATAATTCGCATTCAGCACGGCATCCTCGGCGGCCTGCCGCAAGCCATCGGCGCCATGCGACAGCATATAGGCCAAGGCGCGCACGAACATGCCCATCTGGCCATGGAAGGCCGCGATCCGGCCAAATGCGCTGGGCGCCTCGCCGAGATGCTCGACGAGACGAAAGCCGCCCTCCTCCCGGCGCAGGAAAGGCACCGGCGCGAAAGGCGCGAGCCGCGATGACAGGACGACCGGGCCCGCGCCGGGTCCGCCGCCGCCATGCGGAGTCGAGAAGGTCTTGTGGAGATTGATATGCATCGCATCGACGCCAAGATCGCCCGGACGCGCCTTGCCCATGATCGCGTTGAAATTCGCCCCGTCGCAATAGAAATAAGCCCCGGCCTCATGCACCAAAGCGGCAATTTCGGCGGCATCTTTCTCGAACAGTCCGCAGGTGTTGGGATTGGTCAGCATGATCGCCGCGACATCGGGCGCGAGCGCCGCGCGCACCGCTTCGGCGCTGACGATGCCATCCCCGCCCGCCGGTATGG
>JBAUNU010000392.1:0-9646 GCA_049579405.1 Methylocella sp. | reverse complement strand
GGAGTAGACATGGCAAACCTCTCGAAAGCTGTTTGCCATGGTGAATCAGATAAATGCCGATTCGGGAATCCGCCGCAGGAGTCAAACTTTCAGAGACTTGGTATTAATGGCCTCCCGCAACACGCTTGCTGAAATTTTCCACCCCCGCCGTTTTGCCATGCAAGCGAGCTATGTCTGCTTGTGGCCATTGAAAAACTCGGCGGTTCAGCGATACGGTCCACTCAGTCCGTTTTTGTTTGGTCAAGTGAGGCGACTATCTTGCAGCTGACCGCAAGCTCATGACGCCGGCAACGATCGCGCGCATTGAAACTCACTTCCATTTACCGGCGGACCGCACCGAGGCCCAAAGCGACGACGCCGAATGAGATAAAGACCTGATACAGTCAGCCCTAAAGCCGGTTAAGAGCATAGCGCTCATCGAGACCAGCAATGTCGAACGAATTAGTGTAAAATAGCCCACTAAGTGCGCCAGGTTCATGGTGCTTTCTGAGGTCGCCAAGCGTCGCGCGATGTCGTCCGAGTCGGCCGCGCCAGCTCTCGCAACGCGCCGGAACATCGAGACGCCGATTCGTCGTCGGAGAGCGACGGCTACCGCTCGATGAGATTGACAATGTGATCACCGTCGCTAAGCACTCTCGAACACAACTCCCACCGATCCTTATCGGGATCGATGGTCTCCTGATATCGCATCTCGAATACATCGCGCCTTTTCCGACGAAGATGGATGTACTGCGCTTTCCTTCGACGTTTCTATAACGCATCGCCCGCCGTGACCCCCGGAAAATGATCACGGCTAGCGGAGATGCTCGTCGCCCCTGACGACTTGGGCCGGGCCATCCCTTTCCGGGGGCAAGGCAGCATCAATCGGAATTTGTAGTCAACAACCTGATCCTCGACTGCCCTGACGTTTATGTCATCCCGAGCGCCTTCATCGCGGCCGTCATCGGATCGGAGAAGAAAATCGGATCAACGCGCTCCACGATGTCCCCCGGGACTTCGAGGAAGTTCCTCTTGTTTTCCAACGGCACCAGCGCCCGCCGAGCCCCATTGTCCATTGCCACCTGCAAGGGTTCAGCAAGCGAGCAGACCGACTTGATGTTTCCCTGAATGCTCATGTCGCCGAGGATGACGAGGCCAGCCTGCACCGACTGTCGCTTGATTGCCGAGTAAACCGCGACTACCAGCGCCATCCCGGCCTCACATGGCACGTGGTTGTTGAGTAAATCGATAGCCTCGACGTGAAAGTCGGTGGTGTCTATCTGCCGGCCCAGACCCATTTTTACCTTCTGGCCCATCAGGTAGGCGAAGGCCCGATTGATCGACTCGCGCATCGGTCCTTCGAGCCCCCCGGCGATCTTCAGCTTGCCTGTGCCCGGTCTGAATCCCAGTAAGCGTCTGTTGGTATTCGGAAAGCAGAGTCACAATCGGCAGGTGATGGGCTTCGGCAAGCGCGCTAAGTGGATAGAGCTTCGCAAGTTCCTCAGCCGCTACGTTCTTGAAGGCTGTCGCGATTGCACCTTCCTCGACATCGACCTCCTCGCCAGTTAAGTCTTCAAGTTGCTGCACAGCCTGCGTCAGTGTCTTGAGGCCGACGGATTGCCGAGGCGAGAAGAGCGACGAGCGGAACGCGGTTACTTTCGTAAATGGGACGCGAGACGCTGGATCTTGGTAGCTGGCGTAGCGGTTGCCTTGATAGGTGACCTCGACCTCATTGGCCCGGAACAAAGTTGCCAATACCAACTGCACCATCTCCAACGTCCATCCAAATCCAATGCCACTGAAGCGACGCTCCAGCGCCTTGCCCATTCGCGTGTCTTTGTTGCCGTAGCTGTGTTCGCTCTTCAGATAGTCGAAGATTTCTTTGGTGACCGGCGCGGGGGTATTGATGACATTCTTGGTCCCGTCTTTGACGACGAGTGCAAGACCGTTGTCCCCAACGGCAAAGATCGTCGGGAGCGCTTTCAGATCGGCAGCCTTGAGAATTTGCTCGGCTTCATCGCCCTTGAGCGGATGAGCCCCCATTTCGAGCTTCGGGTAGAGATGTGGCACGACATGCGCGAACAGTTTTTTCAGAATCTCGCTCAAACCCTTGCCGAGGGAGGCCGCGTCGTTCTGGACGCCTCTGAACATGCCGGTTCCCTTCTCCATCGCCTCGGTTAGTTTGTCACCCAGGCGAGATTGATATTCGAGGGTCGAGGTTTTCTCGTCCTGAAGGCAAGTGGCCTCGTCGGTGGTGATCTTATTTTGAGCCCGAAGTTGATCGTATTTCTCAACCATCTTTCGAGAAGCGTGCAGTTGGACAACAATTTCATCAATCTCGGGCGTAAGGCAGAATATCCAGTACACGTCGTTCTCATGCGACTTCTGGCGTACCTCATTGAGCCGTTTGTTCAGATCGTTGGCATCATCTTCAATGCAAAGCGACAGGGGAAGATCGCCTTCGCCGCTCAAATGCGTGCCGTCAACGCTTATGCCAACGCGGAAAGTGCGATAGGTCTGGTAGCGGTAGGTCTTCAACGCGGCTTCGTCGAAGATCTGCTCCAAGACCTGCTTCCTGATCTCGTTCTGTTCGCGGGGCTTGGGGTCGAGATGTCCTCGCCGTTCCGTCTCCCAGCTTTTCTCCTGGGCCGTTTGCAGCTTCCATCCTTCTTCGGTGCCGTGAATGAACTGCGCCGTGTTGAGCCCGTGTCACCGCTTCCTGCACTTCCTTGATTGGAGCGGGCTTGCCGACCTCATCGACCAAGAAGGCGGCGACGTTAGCCTCTGTTCGTGGCAGATCGCGGAGGAACTCCAGCAAGCAGATGACTTTGGCGGCTCGCAGCGCCCAACCTTTGTCATCCGCGTCGTTATTGAAGCGCTGGCTGATTTCGTGGATATCGGTGCGTCTCTCGTTGGACAGGTTGCCCTCGACCAACTCAAACGCCTTGTCGAGCGTGACTGGTGCGCCGACGGGCTTCTTGGCGAAAGCGGTCCTTTCGGACACCAGCATCTCGTAGGCTTGTTTGATGATCGTCCGGTTGCTGCCGCCGTAGTGCCGAGGTGCACCAGGCTGGAGCCGGATGCCCGACATGATGCCGATGCAGAGTTCAATGTAGTGCGGTGGGTAGGTGTAGAACTGGACAAAATCGGCCTCGTCGATATCGGTGCGGTGAGCCGTGCGTTCGAGTCGTAAGGCAACGGTCAGCGAACCTGAGTTCGCTGAAAACAGCTGTTTAAGCACCGGCTCGGCTTGTGGCTTCTTCGCCAGAACGCGCTTCGTGGCGACCTCCCGAATGTCGGAGCGGAGGGGCCAAATCGACGTGGAGCCTGAAGCGGTCTTGCAACTTTGCCAGTTCGACCCGTTTCGAATCAATCGCGGCAACCACTTCGTCGAGTTTCTCCTGCGATGTGACGACGATCCAACACGGAGCGGCGATCTTGCGTTGCTTCAGGAGGTTTTTCCCGACCTTGCCGAACTCCTCGACCGTGGCACGGAGGTCTTCGATCTTGTCGCCACTGCGAGCTACGTGCTGGCCCACTTCGTCAATGACGAAGACGAGGGACTTGCCCTTTCGCCGCCTTCCCCAAAGTTCAAACGTGCGCTCGACCACCTTGCTCACAGTGATCGCGGCATCTCGGTTCCGCTGGGAATGCGCCCACGAATCCGCCGAGGGGTAGGTTTCCTTCTCAAGCTTATTGAGCACGGCGCTTGCACGCGAGAGCTTCTGAGCGCCCTTGCGGATGATGGACCACTCCTTACGGTAAAGTTCCTTGCAGGTTTGAACGAACTGACCGAGTTTGCCTTCGGCTTCGAGTTCAATCTCCAGTTCTGCAATGTCGAAGTCTTCGGCGTAGTCGAGTTCCCGCAGCAGGACTGTGTACATCAACTCGGCAATCCGCTCCGTCACCTTGCGAGTGTCGCGCTCTTTGGCGACCTCGAAGAGAATGACATCTGTGGGCGTCTTCGTGTTTATGAGGTCGAGCAAGTCACTGATGCGGTTGTCCCCGACTTGCTGCTTGAAAAGGTCGGCGAAGTGCTCGCCCAGAAATGTCTTGTTCTAAAGAGCGTAACCGAGGTACTTGGCGAAGGAGCTTTTCCCCGATCCGAAGAAGACGGATACCCAGACGCCGATACCCTGTGCGGTTCGGAGGGGGCGTCGGCGATGGCCCGGAACAGTTGGTATTGCTCACGGATGCTGTCCGTGGCGACGTATTCGGTGATCTCGTCGTGGACGGACTGCTCGTCCGCCTGATCGACTTGGATGATCTCCTCAATCTTACGGCTGAGGTCGCGGTTTAGCAGGTCGCCAATAGTCTTCATGAATGTACCTTCATCAGCCGTAAATCTTTACTCGACAATTGCCCAGCGCGTCCCGATCCTTCAGATTCATGAACCGCAGGCCCGTTGTGCCTTCGATGGAGCCTGGGTAGAACAAGATTGTCGTGACGCGGGTTTTGCCATGCATCTGGTCGAGGAGCTTCGACATATGATAGATCCCGGGTGCCATCGCCGCCACGCGGGTCAGGAATACGACGGTCCTCGACGGGTTGGCCAGCCGCTCGGCAAGCAGCCCAGCAAGCGGACGCCAATCGCGGTCGGAGAGGTAGGTCGTCACCTGATCCTGAGCAGCTAGAAAGCCCCGCGAGCGCTCCAGATCGACAATTTCATCGAGTCCTTCAGTTTCGTCGATGGCCCGCCAGAGGAATTCCGACATGCGAATCTCGTTAACCTCTTTTCCTGTGGCTCCTAAACGGGTCGCCAGTAGCCTGACCTCGCGGCGCAGTTCCCATTCGTCGGTCGGGTCGTAGCGCAAGATGGCAAACGGTAGGTCGTGGTAGACACTGATCCGCGACGGGATCGCCTTCAAGTCGTTTTCGAGGAGTTCAATCCGCTCTTTGAGCGATGACATGAGCGTACTCTTCCAAAGTGTTTGCCGGGAAACTCAACCGCGTCACACTACCCGCTGCGTGGTATTCCAGCAGGTGGTGTTGGTGGGCCTCGAACAGGAATCGCTCGACGCCTTCGCGCGGTAGGAAGAACAACTGCCAGTCAGGAAGCTCGACCAACTTGGTCCCTGAGGGCTGGTGTTGCTTGAAGTAGAAGGCAAGATACGCGAATGCCGAGATCGGAAGGTAAGCTGGAGCGATTCGCTTCTTGACTGCGCCCTGCAACACGCCGAAATCCCGCAAGGCCGACAGGAGGCCCTGCGCGATGCGAATAATAGTTGGCTCTGACCATGTGCCCTTTGTCTTGCCTGCATTTACCCATTTCTTGAGTGGCCGCTGAATCTCCAACACGTCGACCTGGGTGATGCCGCGAGCTTGCAAGGGAAATAGAATCTCAATCACGGTGTCGCGTAGAAGTCGGTCAGCTTGCGCGGAATGGAAATACAGAATGCGGTCGAGGGTAACGGCAGGGAGGCGTTTCTGAGCCAGCAGGACAAGCGCTTTCGTTACACACTCTTCGCCAAGGAACCTCTGACGGAAGATTGCTAGAACGTCCCCGACCCGCGACCGGGATGCCTTCCCAAGCGCGTTCTCGCGGAAAAGCCGGTCGAGATTCGTTTGCGCTGGATCGCCGTATTCCAGCTTGTCAGCAGCGTTTTCGTTTCGGCGAGAAGCGCTCCCGTTTTGATTATCTTGGAGGAATGGCCGAATTCGTTGCACCGACCGTCTCTCGGGACCTACGGTGTTGCGTGGCTGTCTCGACATATCCTGCCCCGCGGCGTTCGCTCTCATCCAGCGCCATTTTTCCAGTCGACACGCTTCACCTGCAAGGCTGCTGGGAGAGTACTGCCACGGTCATTGGGATAGGCATCTACTTCAAGCGGGCCGGCATGACTTCAAGTTACAAGAACCTCTCTCATCGTAAGTATCAAGGAGTGGAGATGAGCCAGAAATCCGAAACCCCGAGAGCGACGTCCGAGCGCGCGAAGGACATCCGTCGGCTGCCAGCTGAATGTGATTTGAGTGTCCATCAAGTTTCCGGCGATATAACGCCTACCCTTGCTCAACAAAAGAACCAGTCCAGACTGATAGGCGGGCGTTCGAGTCGGGTGTGCGCAACCGCGAGTCGAAGCTGTGGCGGAATGGTTGTATTCTCGAACGACGAATTATCTGATATTTCATTCATTTATGTGCGCGCTCGACGAAATGCGAACTCCTAACTCCGTGGTTCGTAGCCTAATGGCTTGCCGGACGAGACGCCACAGAAAATGTTATAATTCCCGAAATCTGTCCATGCGATCGCCGCTGTAAATTTCTGCGGTTGTCGGCTGAATTTGCTTCGTGTCCATTGGAGCGTGAAGCACGGCCCAGGAATTCGGAACGTCCATTCACCAGCTGCCGCTCATCCCGGCCGGCGTCCTCAAGAAACATCGCATCCACGAGCTGCTCGATACGCGGTTCCGGTCCGCCGCCCGCCTACTCCAAGCGCTTTGGCGCGAAGCCGGGAACCTGCCAATCGGCAGCTATGTCGGCGAGGACGGCCAGCGCCGCAAACTCGGCAGCCGCATCACGGAGGCGGCAGGCAGAGTAGGCGGCAATTTCCTCACGCCCGAGATCACCCATACCGCCCGACGCGAGGCTGCCTATCGCGAGATCGGCGCGCTCATCGACGCGGAGCGGCTCGCGACGAACCTCCTGTCGTCCATGCCGCTCACCTTCAATCTGCTTGCGCCCTGGGGGCACGCACCCGAACGCGCCTCGAGCTATCTGATCGAGCTCCTGCCGGCTTTTGCCGGCTTCGCGCGCCAGCTTCTCTTCGAACATTCGCCCGGCCGCGGCAACCCGAAATTCACGGGCGATTTTATGGTCTTCGACGCGCTGATCCGCTATTCCGATTGCCAAGGGCGCAACGGCTTCGTCGCCTTCGCGATCAAATATTCCGAGAGCATGCGCGAGCCCGTGCCGGAACTTGAAACCGCGCTACGAGGAGTTCTCGGAAACGAGCGGCCTCTTTGCCGATCCAGCTGCCGCGGCGCTTTGGACCAGCCCCCTAGCGCAATTCTGGCGCGAATGTCCCTCGCCCAGAGCAAAGCGCGCCGGGATACGCCAGGCCCCTCAATGCCGGGTCAACGGCGCCGCTTCCTCGGCTGCCTCCCGCTCGATCGAGGCTCGCAACTCGGGTGGCAACAGCCTTATTAGCGCCGTTAAAACGTCCCCGGCCTCTGCGGTCACGGCGGCTTCCTCGAGTCCTTTCGGCAACAGGCCAGGCAGATCGCGGTTGATGATCGCGATAACCGCGAGCATTTCAGCTCGAGACATCATCGTGATTTTCCACGCATCAGATATTGTTCAGTCGCGCGCCATTGCGGCGACGTTGGTTCCGGGGGTGCCGGTGCCTTTGCCCTTATCGACGTTGCGTGACGTCGACAGCACGTGCGTATACGCAGTCCCTCTGTGCGCCGTTTAATAGGCAGGCGGGGCCCCGGTCAGTCGGCTGACAAGGCCCCTCGACTGAGACGCCTCAAGCGCGCCCCCGCTCAAAAATCGACTGGACTTCTGCCGCAAAGGACGCATTGCTATGGGTGCCGGCTGTTGGACATGGCCACCCGGTGAAACACTCAGGGCTTGCCTCGCGATGTGCGGGGCTTTTGGGCAGCACCTAAGAAAGGGAGCGCCCAATCAAAGACGGCATCCCGGCGTAAGGCCACGTCTCCTGCTGCCAACGCCAAGAAACCGACGCGATCTGTTGAATCGAAGGCCGAGCGAGTCGCCGCCGCCAAGATACGGGTGAAGGCTGACGAACCAAGGGTCGAGCGATTGACCACACAGGAGCGGGTGCTCACGTTGCTGAGCCAACAGGACGGGGCAAGCATCGAAGAGATGATGCAGGCGACAGACTGGCAGCAGCACAGCGTGCGCGGGTTCCTGGCGGGCACGGTGAAAAAGAAGCTTGGGTTTCCGCTCACATCATCCAAGCCCAACGACGGCGCTCGCCGCTATCGCATCGAAACGCGGCGCGCTCGCTGACATGGACCAATCAAACCGGCCAACAGACTCGGCGCCTCCGCGCCCACCGCCAATGCACGCTCCTGCCGATGAACCGCAAGCTTGTTCTGGACGATCTGCCAAAGCTCCGGATCGAGGATGGCCGCGTGCTGGCCGGGTAGGCTGTGCCTTGGTGAACAATGTCGCCCCGATAGAGCCGGTTCTGCAGCATCAGGTAGAGGGCGCCGCGGGAGAAATGTTGGCCGCCGGCCAGCCGTCCGCCGGCGCCCTCACGGCGCTTGCTCACAATACTCAGCCGGTCTCTTTCGCGCGACCACGGAAAGGCAGCGGTAGCGCTGACCGCGCCACTCGATCCATCGGCATGGATGAGGGCCGTATGGGTGACCCCGCGCCACTCCCGCACGAGCCGCGTGCCCGGCTTCAGCGAGATCGGCTGCGTGGGTTTGGCGGCGCCGCGGCCCAACGGGTCGGCGCAAGCTCGCTCCAGCTTCCGGGCGGTGGCCGTGGCGAGGCCGCCATACGCCCGCTCCTGTAGCTTGTAAGCGATCCCTCGGGTCAAGAGGTCGCGGGAGAGCCGCATCGGCGGCGGCATGCGATGAGGCCGCCGCCACTCCCCGCGCAGCTCGAAGAGGGTCAACGCCGAGAACCGCGCGAGCGCCTTTGCGACATCGATCGCCGCTGGCAGTCGGATGACGCCGACCTACGCCACAAAGAAGGCCAAGCGATACCGCTGCTACGTTTCGGCATCCCTTCTGGCGGGAGATCACCCGCAAGCCCAGAAAGGAATGCGCGTCCCGGCGGGGGATATCGAGGCGCTGGTGCTCGACCGACTGAGGGCGTTTTTCTCGTCAAGGACCGACATCGGTGATGCGCTCACACCGCTCGATCTTGAGGCTCACTCGTTGGATGCGGCCTTGCGCAACGCTTGCACGCTTTCCAAGCGATGGCTCGCCATGCCGCCCGTCGAGATGAGAAGCCTCGTTCGGAACATTGTCGAACGGGTAACATCACGGCCGATCGGATCGAAATTCGCCTGAGCTGGGGGAACGTCGCCGCGGCGCTGGAGGCGGAAGGAGCGAGCCAAAGGCCTGATATCGACCCCCTCACCCTGTCGATCGAAGCGAAGCTGCGACGCGCCGGCAAGGGGAAGCGCCTCGTCATCGCGAATGGCGAAATCAACGCAGGCCTCGTCGAACTGATCAAAGGTGCTTTCGCGATTCGGAACCAGCTGCTGTCCGGATCGGACGCCAGCATCGAGGCCATGACCGAACGCCTCGGGATGGGCAAGGGTCATCTCACTTCGCTCGTTCGATTGTCTTATCTCGCTCCTGGCATCGTGCGCGCCCTCCTCGAGGGCCGTCAACCGATAGACCTCACGCCGACGCGGCTTTTGCGGCTGAGCAAGGACCTGCCGCATGACTGGAGCGAGCAGCGACACTTCCTCGGTTTCGCCGACGAGACACGTCCGTAATTCCCGGCCGGAACGCTCTACAACCCCCGACCGAAAACGGCCTCGAGAGACACGACGGCCGTTCGCGCCGTACACCCAGGCGTTTAGCGTCTCTGGCTGTCGCCGATGCGTTCGCCGGGGCGCTAACGCGCGGAAGTATCGGGACAATTCGGGCGACCGTGGAACCTGAAAATACACAGTCATATCAGGGAGGTGTATGGCTGGGGGACCTGGATTCGAACCAAGATTGACGGAGTCAGAGTC
>JBAUNU010000391.1:0-9421 GCA_049579405.1 Methylocella sp. | reverse complement strand
GGGTCCGCTCCGGCGCCACACCCACCGGCCGCCAGGCCCGTTCCCCATCGCGCGCCAGGAGCTCGCCGGCTTCCTCCGGGCCGTCGCTGCCGGAGGCGTAGTTAGGGAATTCGGCCTTCTCCGCCGCCCAGGCGTCGAGCACCGGCTGCACGACGCGCCAAGCCTGCTCCACCATGTCGGCGCGCATAAAGAGGGTCGGGTCGCCGATCATGACGTCATAGATCAGCGTCTCGTATCCGACATTCGGCTCCTTCGGGAACCAGTCATCGTAGTGGAAGTCCATCCTCACGGCGGCGAGGTCCACCACCGGTCCCCGGCGCTTGACCTCGAACTGCAGGGAGATTCCCTCGTCCGGCGCGATGCGCAGCACCAGCCAGTTGGGCCGCAGGGTGTCGACGGGAGTATCCTGGAACGCAGCGTAGGGCGCCTGCTTGAAGCGGATAGCGATCTCCGTCGTCCGCTGCGACATGTGCTTGCCGGTACGGACATAGAAGGGCACGCCGGCCCAGCGCCAATTGTCGATCTCGAGCTGCATTGCGACATACGTCTCGATGTTCGAATCCGCCGCCACGTCCGGCTCGTTCCGGTAGGCATTCACCTGCATGCCCAGCACGGTGCCGGCGCCATACTGGCCGCGCACCGCCCATGCCGGCGTGACGGCAGGCATCGCGGCGAATACTTCGGCCTTCTTCGTGCGGATTGAAGCGGCGTCGAAGCCCGTGGGCGGCTCCATGGCCACCATCGAAAGCAGCGTGAACACATGGTTCGGAACCATGTCGCGCAGCGCCCCCGTTCCCTCGTAGAACTTGCCGCGCTGCTCCACGCCAACCGTCTCCGCCACGGTGATCTGCACGTGATCGATCCGGTCGCGGTTCCAGATCGGCTCGAACAGCCCGTTGGCGAAGCGGAACGCCATGATGCTTTGGACCGTGTCCTTTCCCAAAAAGTGGTCGATCCGGAAGATCTGGTCCTCGTGCAGCGTGCGCAGGACGCAGGCATTCAGCTCGCGCGCCGAGTCCACGCTATGGCCGAACGGCTTCTCGATCACCACCCGGCGCCAGAACCGGTGCTTCCCGTTCTTTTCCTCGCCCTGATCGGTCAGCTTCGCTTTGCCGAGTTGCTCCACCACGGTACCAAAGAACCGGTCGGCGACGGCGAGGTAGAAGATGATGTTGCCCTGCGTGCCGTGGACTTTCTCCGCCTCGCCCAACGTCCGGCGGATTTTCTCGTACAGCTCGGGTTTGGTGAGGTCTCCCTGAACGTAGGACATTTTGTCAGTGAGCCGCTTCCATGCCGCCTCGTCGATCCGGTCGACGTCGAACTCCGCGGCGGCGTTGCCGACGAAGCTTTTCAGCATGTCGTAAAGACGGTCGCTCCAGCTCTCGGCAGTTCCGTCCGCCAGATCCGCGCCAATCAACGCGAATTTCTCCGGCAGCATTTTGGTGCGCGAGAGATTGTAGAGTGCTGGCACCACCAGGCGCTTGGTTAGGTCACCGCCGGCACCGAAGATCACCATGGCGCAGGGATCGGCCGGAATGGCCTGGAGCCGCGGCGGCGACTCGACGATCTGCGCTGTCTGAGGTATCCGGATCGGCTGGTTGACGTCGGAGAAATCCTTCAACTGCGGATCCTTCGCTATTTCTGCGCATTCGCAAAGATCGGCACCGGTGGAGGCCTACCGTGCCTTTAATTGTAGCATATTTTGGCGGAATCCCACCAATTAACGAGCGCACCCGCCTGTGAACGCCAGTTCAGGCCAAGATGCAATATTTCTTCAGCCAGGGCGGCACCCGGCCTCGCCCGCGCCGGGAGGTAATATCCTTGCGGCGCGCCTTGTCGCGCATAAGCTTCTCGTCTTCGCTGAGTTGGCCGTCGAGATCGAATGGATCGCCCCAAGCGAAGACACACGTGGTTTCGCCATCCTCCGCCATCTGTTGTTCTCTCCTGCGCTCTGGACAAATGCCGGATCGCGGACGCTCGCGATTTTTCGGTCCATTTTCGAGCGTGCCCGAATCGAGCGCTATCAGCGGCCCGTGGCAGGCGCAACGGGCGCGGCTGGCTGTCCATTGGGCGCGCCGAAGAAGCGGAAGAAGTCCGATTTCGGGCTGACGACCATCCGTGTGTCGCCGCCTTTCAGTCCGGTTTCATAGGCTTGCATCGAGCGGTAAAAGGCAAAAAAATCGGGGTCTTTGCCGAAGGCGTCGGCGAAAATGCGGTTTCTTTCCGCGTCGCCCGCGCCGCGCGTCTGGTCGGCATCGCGCCGCGCGTTGCCAAGTGTCACGACGACCTCGCGATCGGCATTGGCGGTGATGGTTTGGGCGAGCTGGGAGCCTTGGGCGCGATATTGCGCCGCCTCGCGCGCTCGCTCGCTCTGCATCCGGCTAAACACCTTTTCGGAAATCTGCCTTGGCAGATCGGCGCGGCGGATTCTCACATCGATAGCGGCGATGCCGAGGCGGCCGCCTTCCTGGCTCACCTGCTCACGGATCTTGACCATGAGATCGGCGCGGTTGTCCCGCACGATTTGGGTCATGTTCGCTTCGCTCAGCACCCGGCGCACCGCCGAGTTCAAGATATAGCCAAGCTGACTGTTCGCCCGCTCTGGCGAACCAACCGTCTGATAGAATTTGAGCGGATCGACGATCCGGTAGCGGAGGAAGGAATCGACGTCGAGCCGGTTGTTGTCGGAGGCGAGCACCTCCTGTCTCGGCGCCTCGACAACGAGGATGCGATTGTCGAGAAAAACGACATTCTCGATGAAGGGGTATTTGAAATGAAGCCCTGGCGTGGTGATGAGACCGCGCCCGGCGACCGGCTCGCCGAAACGCAAGACGAGCGCCTGCTCGGTCTGGTCCACGGTGAACACCGAGGCCAGCGCGACGACCAGGAGGACGATCAGCGCGGCGATGGCGGCGAATGCGGCCGCGCCCTTCACTTGCGGTCTCCTTGACCCGCCCGCGGCGTCAAGGGCCCGAGCGGCAAATAAGGAACCACCCCCTGGCCTTGTCCACCGCTCTGATCGAGAATGATCTTGTCCATCCCGGCGAGGACACGCTCCATGGTCTCGAGATAGAGTCTTTCCCGGGTCACCTCGGGGGCTTTCTTATATTGCTCATAGATTTGGTTGAAGCGGGAAACCTGACCGGTTGCCTCCGCGACGGTTTGCAGCTTGTAGCCTTCTGCCTCCTGGACAATGGCCGCGGCCTTGCCCTTGGCCTCGGGAACGACCCGATTGGCATAGGCATCGGCTTCATTTTGCAAACGGTCCTTATCTTGCTGCGCCGCAGTCACGTCCTTAAAGGCGGCGATGACCTGCTCGGGCGGGTCGACGGATTGCAATTGCACCTGCAACACCAGGATGCCGGCCTTATACCCATTGAGGACCTTTTGCATGAGTTCCTGCACGTCCGCTTCGATCTTTGGCCGATCGGCGGTCAAAATTCGCTGAATCTGGCCACGGCCGATGACCTCGCGCATGGCGCTCTCGGCGACCGCCTTCACCGTTTCGGGCTGGGTCGAGATATTGAAGGCATAGTCCTGGGGGCGCACCGGGTCGATCTGCCAAATCACGACAAATTTGACGTCGGCGATATTTTCATCGCCGGTCAGCATTAGGCTTTCTTCGGGCAGATCGAGCTGGGTCTGCCCATTCGCCGTGCGCGTATCCTGGCGAAAGGCGGAGCCGATGTTGATCAGGTTGCGATTGGTGACCTGGAGCTTCTCCACGCTGCCGATGGGGATCGGCAAATTGTAGTTTAACCCGGGAGCGGTCTTGCCTGTATAGCGGCCGAAAATCCTGTTCAGCCCGACTTCGTTCGGGCCGACCGTATAAAACCCGGACAAAAGCCAAACGATCGTGCCGGCGAGCGCCAAGGCAAGAAGGCCGCGCCCTCCTATTCCCCTCGGTCCCGGCATCCATTGTCTGAGCTTCTCCTGCGCGCGCTTGAGAAATTCCTCGAATTCAGGCGGCGGCGCGCCCGGCTTTTGTCCCCAAGGCCCGGCGCCGCCGGGTTTCCAAGAGCCGCCATTTCCGCCTTCACTGCTCCACGGCATGAGATTCTCTTTTAAAGGTGACGCCCAAGAGAGCGAGCAACAACCGCCGAGGCCCCGGACCGGACCTGTCCTGGTCCTTATAGGGGACCCACGCGTGCACTACAATGATAAGCAGCGGCGCCGGTCAAAATCGACAAAAGCGAACGTCGCCTCGTCCTTGGCCGCTGGCCGTGGCCGAACCCGGCCTACTTCCAGCCAATTAGACCAGTCGATGGCGGGAAAACTCACGCCGCCCACAGGAGCGATATCGACGAAGGTTAGATGCATGCGCTCGGCGCGGCCAATCAAACTTTCGTAAAGCTTGCCGCCGCCGGCCAAAATCACCTCTTCCGCGCCCATCGCTTGCGCCCGCGCCTGTGCGAGCGCGAGCGCCGCGTCGAGTTCGTGCGCGACATGGATGGCCTCGGCTTGCCCGAGGGCGCGTGACGGGTCGAAGGCACGATCGCGGGTGACGACAATTATCTCGCGTCCGGGCAGCACACGCCCTATCGATTCGAAGGTTTTGCGTCCCATGAGCAGGGGCTTGCCCATGGTGACCCAGCGGAAATGTTTGAGATCGCTCGGCAAATGCCACGGCAGGCCGCGTCCGTCGCCAATCACGCCATTTTCGGCGATCGCCGCGACAATGGCGAGCGGAACTTTCATAATCGAGCACCAAATTTCCGGATACGCGTTATACGCGTTCGCGGCGCTTTCTTGCCATGCTGCGCTTTGCCGTTGGCTTCACCATGCCCCGGCGTCCGCCATCCCACCGTTTGACTTCTCCAGCGGTATTCAATCCACCCCAATAAAAGCAATAGTCTTGACGGTGTTTCTTGAAATGACGAGTTAAGAAAGACAAATGCCGGCACGGACCTCGGCGATACT
Source organism: Methylocella sp. (assembly GCA_049579405.1). Classification (GTDB taxonomy): domain Bacteria; phylum Pseudomonadota; class Alphaproteobacteria; order Rhizobiales; family Beijerinckiaceae; genus Methylocapsa. Next base: position 4,501 of record JBAUNU010000391.1, on the reverse strand, counting down.
GACGAAACCTGGGCAGCACGCCCGATCTTCATGAATCCTGCCTGCCCCACAGGCATTTTTGCGCCTATGAACCGGCCGAGCTGTCAATCCCGCCAAATAACTTACTGCCCCGTTGGAACGGTTCACGGCGCGGGCGGTTCATGGCGAGCAATAGTTCACAAAGGAGGCTTCCATGAAAATGTCGATACTCGCAGCAGGGACAGCCTTGCTGTTGGCCCAAGCGGCCTCGGCGCAGACCACGGCCAGGCCAAGCAGCCCAAACGCTCAAAACCAGAACGCCAAAGACGCGCAGCAGCAAATCAAAACGGATCTGCAACAGTCAGGCTTTTCCGATGTGAAGGTCATGGCCGAGTCCTTTATGGTGCGAGCAAAAGACAAGTCCGGCAATCCGATCATCATGATCATTAATCCGGACTCTGTCTCAGAGGTTGTTACGGACCGCTCGGTTTCGAGCGCCGGCACGTTCATAAGCCCTTCGGTCGACATGTTCGGCTCCAACCTCGTTGGGACGGAGATCTACGACAACAACAATCAGGACATCGGTAAAATCAAGGATTTGGCCATCGATCAAAACGGATCTGCCGCGTACGTCATCTCAGTTCGCGGGATCCTCGGCAATGGCCAGCACTACGTGGCAGTCAACCCATCAGCGATGAACTGGACTTACAACGACTCCACTAAAAAATGGCAAGCTACTATGGACACGACAAGGGATCAGCTGAAGGCCGCGCCCCAGTTCAATTATGACGCAGCACGGAGGAGCAGCAAGAGCTAGCACAGCGTTCGATAGCTGGCCGGAAAAACGGTTACGGCTCACACCGCTGCTCATTCAATATAACCGATTTGATGACCAATGTCGCCTGGCACTTTTCTACACGAAACCGCCACGATTAGAACACGCCATGGTCACGCGGGTTTGCGGCGAGCGGGACTGAGCGGCAAATTGGTTTTACGTCCCTCCGGGAGTGCCGCGCAAAACGCGCGGATCAGGGTTGGGTATCCATGCCGCCAATCACCTACTACGGAGTCGTGGCGAATCTTGGATAGCTTGAGCTTGGGAATTCATCCATGAATCGCACTGGGAGGTCTTCGCCTGCTTCAAACAAGCGCGGCTCATCACCCTTTGTAAATAATTTTGCTCTTCCCTTACCGACAATCGAATATTTTTTATCGACAACCCTTAAAATCGCACTCTCTTCGAGGGCCACTACGTCGTTGCTACATATTTGATGGAACTCCCGGATTCGATCGTCTCTGGTTTCGCTGTGTGGTGCATCTGACGCAGCTCGTTCAGCGTAGTGGGGGTTTATGTTAAACGGCACCAGACCGAGTGACTCGAAACGAGTCAGCCCGACAACATTCCAGTCGTTGGTAGTTAGAATATTGGGTCCAGCCACATTCGACCCAGCACTTGCGCCAATATACGGAAGGCCGTTCCGGACTCTTTCGCGCAATGCATCAAGCAAACCTGATTGATGTAATCTTTTTAGAAGCGCGTAGGTATTGCCTCCGCCAACCATAATTGCGTCAATCCGGTTGAGCGTATCTCGCCAATTAGAGTTCCAACGAATATGAACAAATTCTCGTGCGACTGCCGGCACAGTTCCAATGAGGCGTTCATCAACGGCCCGAAAGTAAGCTTCCTCATCAAAGACATTCGCCGCTGATACAAATCCTACGCTCTTCGAGAGTCCCAGGAAATCAAACATTTCCCGTTTACAGTGCTCGAAGTATGGCGATCCGGTAGCGCTGATTAAAAGTAGTCTCATACTATCTCCCGTCGGACTTTTCTGTAAACTAACGTCCTCTAACCTTCAGCCGCGGATGTGAACTGGAATCCCTGCCATGGCAATATGCCAGCATCGAACAGCCACATGTCAGGTTGCGGGTGCCGCAATGCGCCGGGATTGGGATGCAGGGCAAGCACGCCCAGCTTGAATCCCTCAACGTTAAGGTTAAGGGTGATCTTGATGCCGTCCGCGGGGGCGAGTGCGTTCAAGACGTAATCCCCGGGTACGCGAATTGCTCTCGCGACTTCGTACCTTACCGTGACCTTGCCTTGAGGGGATATCGGGACCCGCGCTGCAAAGACCACCTCTTGGGTGTTTCGTGTAAAGGTCAGTTTACCCTCTGTGTACTCTATGAATTCTCTCCGCGTAGGCTCGTTCTGTTTTGCCAACAGTGCAGTTGAGTGCGTTTCGCGTACGAGTGGCCGGTTGCGTTCATCGTATATTTTGATCGATTTGAATTTTGGAATACCTTCGTCCGGTAGCGGACAATCTAGATCAATTCCTACGGACAACTCTTGCGATATTTCGGTGTCACACAAATTAACTAGATCATATGAATAAAGGATATTAAGGATTGCAAACCCCCTGGCCATATAAACCTGTGGCGCATTAACATTAATACGAACCTCCCAATTCTGGCGATATACCTTGGACCTGAACACGTTGTCGCGAATCTGAGTATAGATCTCTTCAGGGACGACTTTGGCATATGCAGCAGATAACACATCGTAGGCGATATGTTCGCGAAGCCGTCTACTAGCGTACAATTCGATCACAACTGTCACAAACACAGCTATCAGCAGCGCGATGCCGAGGTCACGCAATACATCAGGGCCCAAACCGTCTTGTTGGTCGGTGATCAGTTCCTTAACTAGGTCCTCCAGAGATTTTGTTGGCTGAGCGAGCGAACCGTCGGCAGCCTGGGCGGCGGCGGCAGCCATGCTCTGCCCAATCTGTAAGATCAGCAATTTCTCCCCGCTGGCGCCTACATGTTTCCAGGCGACTGCTCCAATAATGAACGTTACCCCAAAAACCGCGGATAGGCCCAACGAGAGACAGAGTATCAAACTCTGGCGAGAAAAAGTCTTTTTCAGCTTCTTCTCGTTATCTTGCGCCATCTCTTCTCCCCACTTCTGAGAGCCTGTTTCATAAGTCTCGCACTTCATCCTGAGAAGGGCTCGAAGACCCGTCGCAAGGATCACTGTTCAGGTTTAGCCGGAAAGAAAATTTTAAAATTACAGGACCAAAGCTAGATACTATCGCACAATTTCGCTCGATCCAAATCCCTGCGCCTTACTTCTTCGCCGTCTTGCGAAAGTATATTTGCCCAGAACGTCAATCGTACCAAAATGTTTCACGTGAAACATTTTGGTACGATCCGCGGGACAACTTTCCTTGAATTTAGTGGTGAGAACCAGATGGAGGAGTCCTTCGCACCCAGAGTCCGTTCAATGCCTCGTGAACTAGAGTGACGGTTTCAGGCACTCAGCGCTCACCGCTAGTTCGGATCTATCGCTTTAATCCTCGCGGTTTCAAGCATTCGGCGCTCACCGGCTAGCTTCTGAGGATCGGATCTGTCGCTTTAATCCTCGCGGAGTCAAGGCCGGTGCATCCCAACGCCCGTCCCGGCCTTCGGGTCAGAACGGGTTCCAGGTCGAGCTTTGGGTGAATTTCAGATAGCTGACGTTGAGCCCCAGACGCGCGCCGATCCCGGAGCGGATCGGAACCACGTAAACATCGTCGTTGACGAGTGCCGTCATGCCAAAGCCGCCGACAAGGTAGGCCGAGCCGTCGACCCCGCCGAAGCGGCGAAAGATCGCGCCCGTCGCTGGCAGATTATAGACCAGCATCATGGTGCGATCGCCGTCGGCTCCGGCATCGAAGCCCAGCGAGGGGCCTTGCCAAAAAACCTTCAGATCGCCGGCGTTGCGCGTGTACATCACGCCTTCGCCATAGCGCAGGCCGCCGATGAACGCGCCGCCCGCCTCCTGGCCCAGCACATAGCCATTGGGCTTGCCCCAGCGTTTTGTCGCGGCCTCGACAATCTCGGCAAGCCCGCGCGAGAGCGATCCAAAAAAACGATGGCCGCTGGCGACGATCTCGTTCGAGGAGAATTCGTCCGGCCGCCCGTTGGGCGGACCCGGGTCAGCCAATACGGCGCTCGCCTGTACAGCCGGGATGCCGGCAGCGAGAGCCGCCAGGGTCAGCGTCAATTCCCTTCGCGTTTGCATGGTCAAATCCTCCGCTCAATCTTTCGCGAACCGGGCGTTGCGTCGAAGCATTGAAGGAATAGCGTTAACGAAGAATTGATGCCCGCCAGCGTTTTATCGTGGCTTCTTCAGGGTGAAGCCGCGTCTGCTTGGCCAGACAATTCGCGCTGTCGCTTTACCGTGCTCGAAAAAGGGCCGCCTTTGGGTCGCCCCAGGCGACAAAAGGCCCATTTCTGAATTGCGATTCGGCTTTTCCGTACCGCATTGGGCATCCCGCGCCATCGCGAACGATCCCGCCCGCCGCGCGCAATACCGCATCCCCCGCCGCCGTGTCCCATTCCATGGTTTGGCCGAAACGCGGATAGACGTCGGCTTGGCCTTCGGCGACCACGCAGAATTTGAGTGAGGAGCCCGCGCTTCGCCGCTCCTTGACGGGGAGCTTTGCGAGAAAAGCCTCGGTCGCCGGATCGGCGTGGGAGCGGCTCACGAGGGCTGTTAATC
>JBAUNU010000390.1:0-2229 GCA_049579405.1 Methylocella sp. | reverse complement strand
GGAGTTCCATGGGTTACGGTCCGAAAAGCGTCGGGGCAGTTTGCGACCCGACCGCCTTTTCTGGAGTCGTCGAAGTTGCGCCTGGTGTGTTGGGTCCGCGCAACGGCGGAGTTGTAGTTGACCTTGTAGAACTAGGCTGCGAGCCCATGCCTTGGCCTAATGTCGTTCAGAAAAAAGTCTTTCGTGACATCGTCCCATGGATTGTGATCAGAATCGTCTCGTAGGCGGGAACGGGATGTGCCTAGATTATTTTTGCCGAAATCGTAACGGTGATCGCACGGACGCTTTGTCCACCTTTGCGCCTACTCTTGCCCGCACCGGCCGCCGCGTACGGCCGCGACATCCAAACCGGCGCGGATCATTTGGGCGGCATGGCGCGCTCATCTCCCTCATAGGTGATCCGGTACAGGGCGCCGGCGAAATCGTCAGAGACGATGAGCGAGCCGTCGGCGAGTTGCGCCACGTCCACTGGACGCCCGTCATAGGCGCCCTTGTCGTTCAGCCAGCCCTCCGCGAAAACTTCCGCCTTGTCGCCTGTGCCATCGGGTTTCAGCGAGGCAAAACTGACCCGCGCGCCGATGGGGACAGTGCGGTTCCACGATCCGTGCTGGGCGAAAAAAACCCCGCCTCTGTATTTTTCTGGAAAGTTTGTGCCCGTATAAAACGTCATTCCGAGACCGGCGGCATGGGCGGGGGTTTCGATCTCGGGAAACACCAGGCCTTCCGGCGGTGTCTCGTCCTTGTATTCATTGGTGCGGATGTGGCCGCCGCCGTACCAGGGAAAGCCGAAATTAAGGCCGGCCTTGGGCGCGCGGTTAACTTCCTCCGGCGGAATGTCATCGCCCATGCGATCGACCTGATTGTCGGTGAACCACAAGATCCCGTCTTTCGGATTGAAATCCATGCCCACCGAATTACGAATGCCGCGTGCGAAGACTTCGCGGCCGGTGCCGTCCAAGTTCATTCTGATGATGCCGCCGATTCCCCATTCGTTGAACTCGTCCATCTTTGTTTTCGGCGGCACGTTGTAAGGCTGCCCCAAGGCGATGTAGAGCTTGTTGTCAGGTCCGACGCGGCACACCCGCGCGTCATGAGGGGGGCGCGCGTCCTCGACCGGAATGAGCTTGCCTTGCTCGACTATGGCGTTGGCCCTGACGGAAGGGTCTTGGTAATCCTCCTCGGCGCGGGGAAACGATAGAACTCGATTGACTTCGGCGACATAAAGCACTCCGTCCTTGCCGAAACAAACTCCGTTTGGCACATCCTTCTCGATTGCCGGCGCGAATTCCGAGACCCCGCCTGCGACACCCGAGGCGGCGTCAACGGTCACCGCATAAACCTTCGTCTCCGCGGTGCCGACGAAAATAACCTTGCCTTGCGGCCCAACCGCCATGTGACGCGCGCCGGGCGCCAGCGCATAAAGGCGGATTTTGAAGCCGGGCGGGAGCTTGATCCTTCCGAGAGTCTTTTGGATTGCCGCTGGTTGATGAGCATATGCACGCCGGTACGCGTACCGGGCCCAAACGTACGCCTGGCGGGCAAAAACGAAGGCGGCGGCCGTCACCAGCAAGACCGAAACCAGACGGGCAATTTTGGCGAGTCTCTTGTTCATGTTTCCGGAACCATCTCGGTGTTCAGGAATGAACGGATTTTTCGGCGCGCGGGGGCGGCGCGAGCGCGGCGAACAACGCGTCGTCCTCGTTCCGGCCAACATTGGGCGTCGTCAGCAAGACTTCGCCATAAAAGATCGAATTCGCTCCGGCAACCATGCAAAGTATTTGCGCCTCGCGGTTCAAAACGGAGCGGCCGGCGGAAAGGCGGACTCTTGCAGCCGGGAGAACGATCCGCGCGGCGGCGATCATCCGCACGAAATCGATTGCGTCGATTGGTTCCCTTTGCCCGAGCGGAGTGCCCGCGACCGGAACCAGCGCATTGATGGGCACGCTTTCGGGATGCGGATCAAATCCGGCCAATATTTGCAGCATGGATGCCCGGTCCCTGACGGCCTCTCCCAACCCGATGATGCCGCCGCAGCACATTTGCAGTCCGGCCGCCCGCACCGCCCGCAAGGTTGCGAGCCTGTCCTCATAGGTTCTCGTCGTCACGATGTTTGGATAGAATTCGGGACTCGTGTCGAGATTGTGATTATAGGCCGTCAGCCCCGCCTGTTTCAGCCGCCCGGCTTGGGCAGCGTTCAACATGCCGAGCGTCACGCAAGCCTCCATCCCG
>JBAUNU010000389.1:0-3210 GCA_049579405.1 Methylocella sp. | reverse complement strand
CTTCATGACGTGACGCGCCTCCTTGGCGCTGCGATCAGCCAAGAAGATCGAGGAGCGCCGGGATCAAGGGCGCGTCGGCCGGCGGCATCGGATAGGCGCGCAGATCCCGTGGCCGCACCCATTTCAGCGTCTGGTTTTCGCGTGCGGTGGCAAAACCGCTCCATCGCCGGCATATATAGAGCGGCATAAGAAGGTGGAAGTCTGGGTAGGTAAAACTCGCGAAGGTGAACGGCGCGAGGCAAGTCTCTGCGACCGTGATCCCGAGTTCTTCATGCAGCTCCCGGATCAAGGCCGCTTCCGGCCGCTCGTCCAATTCCACCTTGCCGCCGGGGAATTCCCACAGGCCCGCGAAGGACTTGTCCTGCGGACGTTGCGCGATCAGCACGCGGCAATCCTGATCGATAAGCGCCACGGCGGCGACGAGCAGGAGTTTCACGAAACAGGCTCGCCGCTCACGAGCGGTAATCGCCGTTGATCGCGACATATTCCTTGGTGAGATCGCAAGTCCACACGGTTGCCGCGCCCTTGCCCATGCCCAAATCCACTCGAATTTTTATTTCCGCGCCGCGCATGAGCTTGGAGACCACGGCCTCGTCATAGGCGGGGTCGCGCTGGCCCTTGTGGGCGACACGAACATCGTTGAACCAGATCGAAAGTTTGTCGCGTTCGGCCGGTACCCCGGCCTTGCCAACGGCCATCACGACGCGGCCCCAATTGGCGTCCTCGCCGGCGATCGCGGTTTTGACCAGGGGCGAATTGGCGACCGAGAAAGCAACTTTTTTGGCGGTGGCCGCGGTTGCCGCACGGGTCACCTTGATCTCGACGAATTTGCGCGCGCCTTCCCCGTCCCTCACGACCTGATGCGCGAGATCGAGGAGGAGACGGCCGAGCGCCTGTTTGAATTGAGCGAGGCGGCGGTCGTTGGCGGCGACGATTTTTGGTGCGCCATGTTTAGCGGCGGCCCCTGTCGCGAACAGCATCAAAGTGTCGGAGGTTGAGGTGTCGCCGTCGATGGTGATCGCGTTGAACGACCGTTCCACGCTTTTGGCCAGCATGGATTGCAAGGCCGCCGCGGCAATCGGCGCGTCGGTAAACACGAAGGCCAGCATGGTCGCCATGTCGGGGGCGATCATGCCCGCGCCCTTGGCCATGCCGAAGAGGATCACCTCGATGCCGGCGAGCGTCGCGCTGGCGGTTGCGACTTTCGGATAGGTGTCGGTCGTCATGATCGCCTGGGCGGCCTCAAGGAGCCCATCCGGCGCCGCGTGAGCGGCGAGCTTTTCGAGCACGCCATCGAATTTCGCGGCATCGAGCGGCTCGCCGATCACCCCGGTCGAGGCGAGGAAAACCTCATTGACGGGCGCGCCGGTCGCGATTGCCGCGAGCGCGGCGGTTAGCTTGACCGCCTGCACCCCGGCCTTGCCGGTAAACGCATTGGCATTGCCGGAGTTGGCGACCAGCGCGCGGGCCTTGCCTGCCTTGAGCCTTGCGCGGCACCAATCGACCGCCGCCGACGGACATTTCGATTTGGTGAAGACCCCCGCCGCCTGCGTGCCCTTGTCGAAAACGGCGAGCATCACATCGGTGTGCTCCTTGTCGCGGATGCCGGCGGCGCCGGCGGCAAAGCGCACGCCCTCGATGCCTGGCAGGTCAGGAAACGATGTTGGCGCGAGCGGCGAGATGGCGGCCATGGGACGGGGTTCCTAAAATAGCTTCGCCCTCGGCGAGCCAGGGTGAATCCCGAACGGTGCCCGCGAAGGAACGAACCCGCTTGACCGTGTTTTTGGCGGTTTGGCGGGTTACCGCAAAGGCCGTCGCCGCGCTTATTTCTTACCTGGAGCGGGCGCCGCTGGCCCTGGGTTTGCGGGCGAAGGCTTCTCGGCTTTGGGGGGCTCCGGAGGCTCGGTCCGCTCGATCTTCGCGGTCTTGCGCAAGTCTGCGACGAGCGCGGTTTGCGCCTTTTGCACGACGTAGCGGGTGACTTGCTCCTTGACTTGGTCGAGGGGCGGAAAGGTTTTCTGCCGCTTGTCCAGGATCTCGATGATATGCCAGCCGAACGGGCTTTTCACCGGATCGGAGACCTGCCCCACCTCCAGCTTGAATGCGGCGTCGGCGAATTCCGGTACCATGCGATCCTTGGTGAACCAGCCGAGATCGCCGCCTTCCGAGCCGGGATCCTTCGAAACTTCCTTGGCGATCGTGGCGAATTCGTCGCCACCCTTCAGCCGCTGCCACACCTTCTTGGCTTCACCCTCGGTTGCAACGAGAATATGCCGCGCGTGGATTTCGGTCTCGGGCTTTTGTGCCTTGGCCGCCTCGTCATAGGTGGTCTTGATCGTCGCGTCGGTGGCCGCCGTCTTCGCGACCTGCTCGAGCACGCTCTCCATCAGCAGTTTTTCCCGATAATAAGCGAGCTTCTTGGCAAATTCCGGGGTTTGGTCGGCCTTTTCGGCAAGCGCCTTTTGCGCCACCAACTCGCCGTCGATCAAAAAGTCGAGAAGATAGCTGTCGCGGGCCTTGCCTTCGAGCTGAGGCGGGAGGCTCCCGCGGAGATCGTCGGCAGCGATCTTCACATCGTCGTCGGTGATTTGCTTGCCGTTGACCGTGGCGAGCACCTTGGCCGTCGCCGGAAAGGCGGCAAAAATTGCAACCGAGACCATGATCACCATGCACGCCAGACCGGCGGCTTTGCTACGCGGGCATTTCGTCAAGAACATGAGGCTGAACTCCGGGCTGAATCAGGAACATCGCGGCGCGGTTTTCGCGGCGCGTTGCTCAAAAAATGGCGTTTGCCGGGTGGACCATGCACGGAGCGGCGGATTTGACAAGCCCCGGCCCCAATCTTATCTGTCGAACACGTCTGCGTGGATGATTTTTCCGGCTTTCGCGGCCCCATTGCCGGCGCCTCCTGCCGGGTGTCCGCGTGTGCCGCGCGAGGTTTCTCGAACGAGATGCGCGATCTCTGCGGGAACATCGGCTATCAAGCGGCCGGGGAAGCGGAGTTCCAGTCAGGAACGCGAGCAGTTGGTGCCCCGGTAATCTTGGAATGCTAAGTCACAGTCCGGCGGTCCGCCGCCGCGCGGGAATTCAAGCCCGGACCGCGCCTTGCGCCAACGCCGCGGGGATCAAGCACGATCTCAACAGAAAAGCTAGGCGCTAAAGCCGGCGGCCGGGAATTGTTCCGGCCGTTTTCAAGAAAGGTCGTTTCGG
>JBAUNU010000388.1:0-1898 GCA_049579405.1 Methylocella sp. | reverse complement strand
CGGCCAAGCCGCGCTCCGGCGTTGGCTCAAGTCCGGCCGCGTCCGGGGCAAGCGGCCCAGCCGCCGCGAGCAAAGCCACGGTGATCGGCGGACCTTTGCGGCGTTCAGGCACGTAGCCAAGCGCGCGAAGGATCGAGGCGAAGCTATCGCCAGAACAGCCGGCAAGCGAGGTCATCGCGACCGTGACAACAAAGGCATCGCCATCGGCCGCGCCCGGCGGCGGATCGCCCGGGCTGACGCCGGGCCGATAGCTCACCGCCGGACGGATCAAATCGGCGAGACGCTCCAAAATATCGACGCGCACCGCGCGATCCTCGCAAACGCGGAACCCGGCCGCCCGGTACAAATTCCGTTGAACATCCTTATCGGCGGCCAAGGAGGTGCGGCCGGAAGCAGCGAGATGAAGGACGTCGTCGAGGCCTTTGACCGCGTCGCCGCCGCCATGCTTCAAGGCATAAAGCTGCGCGGCGAGGGCGCGCGGGGCGGGCTTTATCAAATTCGGCAGATAGAGATGGTAGGCGCCGAAGCGCACTCCGAATTTCCGCAGCGCGGCTCGGGCGTCCTGGGAAAGGCTCTTCACCTCGTCGGCCACGCGCGCGCGATCGAGAACACCGAGGGATTCGGCGGCTTGGAACGCAATGCCGCGCGCGATGCCATCGAGCCCCTCGCCTTTTTCGAGATCGCCAAGCGGCCCGAGCAGCTTCGCGACATGCTGGGCAAGCCACAGATCGAGCCGCCGCTGGACCATCGTCAGCGCCTGGCCGGTCAATTGTTCGTCCGCCAGAATCGCCGCCCGCGGTTCGAGCACATGCGCGCCCGCGCAGATCTTGCCGACAGGTTCGCCGAGCCAGCGGATGATTCCGTCATTGGCAAGCAGGAAAGCTTCGTCGACGGCCTCGCTCACCCGCCCCGCGCGGCCCTCGATTTCGCTCGCCAAGGCCTTTTGCGCGGCGGCGTTCAGAGCCTTCGCGGCTTCGCCCGCCGCCTCCGGGTCGGCCGTGAAGCGAAATCCATTGAGCTGGCCGACGTGCTGGCCCTCGACCAGCACATCACCGCTCGGGGTGACCTCGGCCTCCAACATGGCGTTCTCCCTTAGGCGGCGCATGAGAACGCTCGTCCTGCGGTCAACGAACCTTTGGGCGAGTCGTTCATGCAAGGCGTCCGACAACTTGTCCTCTACCCGACGCGCGGCATTCTGCCAATGGGCGGGATCGCGCAACCAGCCGGAACGGTTGGCAATGAAGGTCCAGGTTCGTATCTCGGCGAGACGCGCCGACAGAGTGTCGAGATCGCCGTCGACGCGGTCCTGCGCCGCGACATGACGGGCGAACCAATCGTCCGGGATTTGACCCGCGCGCACGACAAAACCAAACACCGAAAGGACGAGTTCTGCATGCGCCGCCGGCGACAGCTTACGATAATCGGGGATTTGGCAGCATTCCCAGAGGCGCGCGATATCGGCCCTGGACTTCGCCGCCCGCACCACTTTTTCGTCGCGGGAGGCGATGTCGAGCACCATCTGGTCCTCGGCAAACGGCGCTCTGATGAGGCCTTGCTCCTTCGGCAAAGTGTCGAGCGAGGCGGCGAGACCGGCAATAGAGGAAAAATCGAGGTCCGTATTGCGCCATTGCAGCATCCGCACCGCATCGAAGCGATGCTCCTCCAGCGCTTCGACGAGTTCGGCGTCGAAGGGGGCGCAGCGCCCGGTTGTGCCGAAAGTCCCGTCGCGGAGGTGGCGGCCCGCGCGGCCGGCGATCTGACCGAACTCGGCGGGCGTCAGGCGCCGGTGCTGCCAGCCGTCGAACTTGCGGGCAGCCGCGAAGGCGATGTGATCGACGTCTAGGTTGAGCCCCATTCCGATCGCGTCGGTGGCAACGATGTAATCGACATCGCCATTC
>JBAUNU010000387.1:0-2399 GCA_049579405.1 Methylocella sp. | reverse complement strand
CTGTTTCTTCCGTTTGATGTCAGGATCGGCCGCAAGCTGAACGAAAACACAGTGCTGTCGCTCGAGGTCGGCGTCCCGCTCGTCAAGGAATACCCCGTCTATAATTTCAAGACCGAGGTCAGACTCAACGCGCTATTCTGAAATCCCGTCACCTTTTCTGAAAGCGTACTCCGAGACGCGCCAGCAACGGATCAATTCGGATAGTTCGTGACCAATTCAGTATTGCCCTGCTAATTCAACGCGTCCCTGGAGCGTCGGGCGAAAATGTGCTAAAATCGGCGGTGCGGCCCTCTGGCAGGGTTCACCAGGTGTTTTGGCCGCATCCGACGCTGCAGGAAACACGCTTTTTGCGCACGATGGGGAAATGGGAAAAAATGGAGATGGCAAATGAAGAAAATGCCAATCGACGACCTCGGGGCGAACAAGAATTTTGTCGGCGGGAACACTTCGCCGACCAGTAGCGCACCCGCCGCCATCGTCTTGAATTCGCCCACCCGACGCGACTTGCTGCAACTGGGGGCTGGGGTTTCCATTGCGGCCTCGGGCGGATCGCAGGCTTTCGCAGCACCGGCGGTGAAAGGGAAAATGATCATCGTTCCGCGGGCACCGAACATCATCGTGCTGATGACGGACCAGGAGCGCCATCATATGCATTGGCCGCCGGGGTGGGCGGGACAGAACCTTCCGTCATTGCAGCGGCTCAAGGGCAATGGCCTTTATTTCCAGCGCGCCTATACCGCCGCCTGCGAATGCTCGCCCTCGCGGGGAGTGATGCAGACAGGCCGCTTCGCTCCGATCAATCGAGTCCCTTCGACCGCCGTCCTTTGGCCCGGATTGGTGCACCAGGATCATCAGCCGACCATTGCCTCCCTCCTCAAGGCGCACGCCGGTTACGACGTGGTCTGGAAAGGCAAGTGGCACCTCAGCTACGCCTCGAACGCCGCCCCAGGCAACGGCGGCGAAGATTGGGGGCCGGCCGACATCAAGGTCATGGAGGCGAATTGGGGGTGGTCCGGCTGGAACCCGCCGGATGCGGGCACCGCCATTCAGCAGGCGCAGGGAACTCCGTTCGGCGTCTTCAACGGGAATAACACGGCCGGCGGCGGCAACCCCAACAACGACGGTCGATATGTATCCGGGGACATCAATGCTACGCCCGGCCAGATACGCGGGGTGGGCGGTGAAAGCGTCATCGACTTTCTGAAAGGCCGGGCCAAGAAACCGGCCAAGCCATTCTGCCTGTTCGTGTCGCTGGTCAATCCGCATGACATCGGAGCCTACCCGGGCAACCTGATCACGCCGCCCGCTTGGCAACAGGTCGGCTACAAGCGAGAGCACTTCGCCCATCTCGGCATCAAGCTTCCGCCCAACTATGCCGATGACCTGTCGACCAAGCCGCGCATCCAAAAGTTGGCGCGCGACAACTACGACAAATTCGCTCCGCTGGACGGGCCGGACGCGCAAGAGGAGTACATCAACTTCTATGCCTATCTGCATAAGGTCGTCGACAAGCACATCACAACCGTCCTCGACACGCTCGAGGAAACCGGGCTCATGGACAATACGATCATCCTGCGCTTTGCCGATCATGGCGAGGGCGGCTTGTCACACGGGTTTCGCGAGAAGGCCTATACGGCCTACGAGGAAATGATCCACGTCCCGCTGATCGTGCACAATCGGAGGCTCTATCCGGAGCCGCTCGAGACCATGGCGTTTTATGATCACCGCGATCTCCTGCCGACGATCCTCGATCTCGCCGGCGTTCGCGATGCGGAGTCCTACGGCATCGGCAAGAGCATCGTTCCGGTCATGCAGGATCCGTCAAAGACGGTCCAGGACCACACGCTGTTCTCATTCGATGATGTGTTCTTCGTTCCGCCCACGGCTCCAAACAGTCACATTCGGGCGATGCGCGAGGGCGACTGGACCTACGCGGCCTATTTCAGCCTGGATGGCGGCGGGGGCAAACCCGCGGATTCCGCTAAAGGGGGGAATGCCGGCGCTATGGCGAAGTCGATGCCCCCGGCGTATGTGGAATATGAGCTTTACAATATCCAGAGCGATCCTGGCCAGATGAATAACCTCCTCCATGGCACGCCAACCGAGGATGTAAGGAAGGAATGGGCGCGCCTGCACGAAAAGCTCACCAAGAATCTCTACGACGCCGGCAACCTGCCCGATGGATTTCAGTGGCCGATCTGGCCGGCGCAGGCGTGATTGCAACCAGGTTTGTCAAGACAAACTATACGCCAAGAATGGCGCTAGATGCCAATTATACCAAGTCTCTGAAAGTTTGACTCCTGCGGCGGATTCCCGAATCGGCATTTATCTGATTCACCATGGCAAACAGCTTTCGAGAGGTTTGCCATGTCTACTCCGGTTCCGCTTCGCTCTGACTT
>JBAUNU010000386.1:0-3237 GCA_049579405.1 Methylocella sp. | reverse complement strand
TAGCGGTACCAGAGCGCGATCATCATCCGTGTCATCGTCACCGCTGTCACGATCGAGGTAAGAATGCCGAGGGCCAATGAAACGGCGAAGCCGCGCACCGGTCCCGTGCCCAAAAAATACAAAATGGCGGCGGCGACGAACATGGTCACATTGGAGTCGACGATGGTGGCGAAAGCCCGCTTGAACCCGGCGTCGAGCGCGGAAATGATCGAGCGGCCCATGTGCGCTTCTTCCCGGATGCGTTCGTAGATCAAGACATTCGAATCGACCGCCATGCCAATGGTAAGGACAATGCCCGCGATGCCAGGCAGGGTGAGTGTCGCCCCGAGAAGCACGAGGCTGGCAAAAATGAACGAAACATGGACCGCCAGCGCGATATTGGCGAAGACGCCGAATATGCCGTAGGTGATCAGCATATAGAAGGCGACGAGGGCGGCGCCGACATAGGCCGCGCGCTTGCCCGCGTCGATCGAATCCTGACCGAGACCCGGACCGACGGTGCGTTCCTCGACAATCGTGAGCTTGGCTGGCAACGCGCCTGCACGCAAAAGAATCGCGAGATTGTTCGCCGCTTCGACCGTGAAATGCCCGGAGATTTGACCAGAACCGCCCGTGATGGGACTAATGATGCGCGGCGCGGAGATGACCTTCCCGTCGAGGATGATAGCGAATAATTTGCCGACGTTTTCCGACGTCACCTCGCCAAACCTTTGCCCGCCGCGAATATTGAAGCGGAAATTGACGATTGGCTCTTGCGTGCGGGGGTCGAAGCCCGGCTGGGCGTCGGTCAAATCCTCGCCCTGCACCATGACGCGCTTCTGCACCGGCAACGATTGGCCGGGTCGCTCGAGGTCTTCCAAAGATTCGACATCGGCGGGATCGGCGCCCGGTTCGGCGACAAGGCGGAATTCGAGCTTGGCCGTCGTTCCGAGAATTTCCTTGAGCTTGCTGGTATCCTGCAAACCCGGCACTTCGACGAGAATACGATCGGCGCCTTGCCGTTGGATATTGGGCTCCGTGGTGCCGAGCGCATCGACGCGGCGGCGCAACACTTCGATCGATTGCTCGACGGCGCGACGGACCTTGCTGTCGATGCCCGCCCCGGTCACCGTGAATTGGATGAGGCCGTTGTCGTTTTCGGTCAGGTCGAAGGCAGGCGCGCGTGCAGCACCGGAAAGGCCGCTGCCGGCGGAGGCCGCCAATTGCTGGAGTTTCGGCATGACTCTCGCACGCTCGGCCGGATCGGGGATGCGCAATTGCACGCCGCGCGGCTGGGCGCCAATGCCCCCCGTAATCGCCACTTTCTCCTCGCGAAGCACCCGCCGGACGCTGTCGCGCAGATTGTCGACAAGAGACTTCACGACCGAATTGCTGTCCACCTCCAGAAGCACATGCGATCCCCCTTGCAGATCGAGGCCGAGCACGATGGCGCGGGCCGGCACCCATTTCGGCAGATGCGATATCAACGCCTCGCGGCGGTCCGGGCTCAGAAGACTAGGCACGATGAGGAGAAGCGCGCACGCCGTCATCGCCAGAATAAATACGATCTTCCAGGCCGGAAAACGCAGCATGATGGGACAAAATCTCGACGGTTATGGGCGCGGCTCCCGCCGTCAGCCCGGAGTTCCTGCTTGTTGCTGGCTTCGATTCAAGCCTGATCCTTGACCGGCTCGCCCTTGGCCCGCACGTCCGTAATCATCGCCCGGAGAACGCGTACCCGGACACTTGGCGCGATTTCGAGTTCGAGCTCCGCATCGTCCACCACCCTCGTCACCTTGCCGATAAGGCCTCCGGTCGTGATCACGCTATCGCCCCGGCGAGTATTCTTAATGAGATTGGCATGTTCTTTCGCCTTTTTGCGCTGCGGCCGGATGACAAAAAAATACGCGATGGCAAAGATCAGCGCGAACGGCACCAACTGCATTAAAATGTCCGCCGAGGTGGGGGCCGCGCCGGTGGCGGCTTGGGCGAAAGCCGGTGTGAACAAAATCCCTTCTCCTCGATCCCGAGTCCTTTAAAGACCTGCGTCCGCCAAGACTTCCGTCTGCATGGCGCGCGAATATAGCCAGAGCGGGCGCGAAAGCAATGCCGCCGAGGGGGCATCAATCAGCCGGGCAGCCTCGGATTCCGCTGGGGGCGCGGCCGGGCATGGAGGCGGGGAAAAGCTTCACCCCTGCTTTATGAAATTCTAATATTTCCCTACTTTAAGAAACGTTCTAAATCCGCGAAAGTCGCCCGTCGAAAGCTCGCAGTAATGACCAGAGTAATCCCCCCAATTGCTCGAAGATTCCTCGCCCGCCAAGGCGCTGGAACGAATCGCCGCCGCGCTTGAAACGCTCGCCGGCGCGCAATCCCTGCCGTGCGACTTCAGCGTCGCCGAGGCATTCGTCTTCGCGGGGACCGCGACGCTTGTCCCTGTCCCGCGCGTCAATCAGGTGGATATCGGGCTGTTGCGCGGCATCGATCGGGCTCGCGATGTTCTCCTCGGCAATACGGAGCGCTTCGCACAAGGCTTCGCGGCCAACGCCGCGCTCCTCCGGGGGCCCGCGGCATGGGCAAATCCGCGCTCATCAAGGCCGTGCACGCAATCATCAATGCGCGGCTTGCCGGTTCTCCGGATTCCAAGCCGCTCAAACTCGTTGAGATTCACCGCGAGGACGTCGGCGGGCTGCCTTGCCTCATGGCGCTGTTGCGCGGCCAGCCATGGCGGTTCGTTGTCTTTTGCGACGAACTTTCCTTCGATGAATGGGCGCTCATCCGGGGATCGCGTTCCGGCCGGACGGCCTGGCAATATATCCAGGATATTGCGGGACGCCTGGGCAGGGCGGTGGAGCACACTTCGTCTCCGGTCCGCCTGATCGTTGCAATGACCCCTATACCACCTAGGAGCGGCCGCTTGACTCGCCTGGGCGACTGGCTTCAAAGAGAAACCACGTCCGCCGTTCGGCCTCGTCAATCCAGTTTTCGAGCAGGCTCGCACTGGCCACATCACCGTGCTCCTCACACAGCGAGTGCGCCTCGCGCATGTTTGCCGCAAGCTGCTTGTTGTCGTCGCGCAGCTCGGCCAACATGTCCAGAGGAGTAACGTAGTCGGCTTCGTTGTCCAGAACGCGCTGCAAGCGGCTGATCTCGCCAATTGAGCGCAGCGTCGTGCCGCCGATTTTCCGCACGCGTTCGGCAATCGCGTCAGTTACCGCAAATAGCTGCTCTCCCTGTTCGTCCAGCAAAAGGTGATAA
>JBAUNU010000385.1:0-2254 GCA_049579405.1 Methylocella sp. | reverse complement strand
TTGTGCAGCCTGAAGCTTCGCCGCCAAGATCTCAATGTGCCAATTCGACAGAAAGGGCGAGCGCGGATTGAGCTCCGCGAAGCAGCGCAGCAGGAAGGAATAGAAATCGGCCCGCAGCGCTGCCTGATATTCGGCAGGGTGAATGGCTTTCATGATGCGTCTTGCGTCAGCCGGCGCCGCAGTTCGCGCAGGACGATCTCGTCGCCCTCCGCGAGACAGTTGGCGTCGGCTTGCGGCGGACGCGCTTCGCTTGCCTGGACGAGCGCAAGAAGAAGCTGCATCGCGCGCGCCTCTCCGGAGGCGGCCCGATTGACGAGCTGTTTGACTGCTGCCTCGAGTTTGGTGATGCGCTTGCGGTGGCCGTTCTCGGTCACCGCGATCCGTTCGCCGAGGGTCGCTGCGACCACGGCGGCGAGGCTCTTGACGCCCTTGGGTCGGCCGCGCGGATTGCCGGACACGCCTGGGCGAAACCTGGACGAAAGCGGAGGACTGCAATAGCCGACTCGATAGTCGCCGGGCGCGCCATTGGGCTGTTCGTCGCTCATCGCGCTTGTTCCCTTGCGCGGACGATCTCATCGAAACCCGCAGCCGTCATTTCATGCCGAGGGGACACACCGGTGTAGGCTTGCCAGCGCCGCACGACGACATCGACGTAGGGAGGATCGAGTTCGAGCCCATAGCACCGGCGGCGGGTGCGCTCGGCCGCCATCAAGGTCGTGCCGCTGCCGAGGAAGGGATCGAGGACGATGTCGCCGTCTCGGGAGCTGTCGAGAATCGCGTCGGCGACCATGGCAACCGGCTTTACCGTCGGGTGAAGCGCAGAAAGCTGTCCTTCCTCACCCTCGCGGCCGAATCCGGGACCGCTCGAATAGGCCCAGACGTTGGTTCGATTCCTGCCGTAGCGGCCGAGCTGAACATTGTTGCGGTAAGGTCCAGCGCCCAATTTAAAAACAAAAACGAGTTCATGCTGCGAGCGGTAAAAGCTCCCCATTCCGGCATTGGGCTTCGTCCATACGCAGAGATTGATCGTCTTGAGCGCATTGGCCCGCGCTGCGGCGAGCAGCTCCCCGATATGACGCCAATCCATGCAGACATATACGAGGCTATCGGGATGGCTGGAAGTCGCCAGGAGACCTAGAGACGTCTCGAGAAATTGGGCGAAGCCCTCCGGCGTCATTTCGCCGGCCGCCATCACGAACTCGCGGTGACGGATCTGGCCGAGCCCCGAAACATGGCCATCGATCGGCACGTTGTAGGGCGGGTCCATGAAAACGGCGGCGGCCTTCTCCGGTCCCATCAAAGCCCGATAGGATGCCGCATCGAGCGCGCTCCCGCACAAGACCCGGTGCTCGCCGAGGAGCCAGAGATCACCTGCCTGACTGACGGCGGGTCCGGAGACGACCGGAATCGGCGGCTCGGTCGGCTCGCTCGCCGGCGCCAAGAGTGACTCGATGCGGAAATCGATCTCACCCAGGTCAAAGCCAGTTGCCTCGATGTCGAAATCGAGATCGAGGCTTGCGAGTTCCTTCAGCTGTTCGGCCAGCAACCGGTCGTCCCAGACGGCGATTTCGGTTAAGCGATTGTCGGTGATCATAAAGGCGCGGCGCTGGACTTCCGTCAGATGATCGAGCCGAATCGTTGGGACCTCGGTAAGGCCGAGGTGCTTGGCTGCGAGGACTCGTCCGTGTCCCGCGATCACGTTCAAATTGGCGCCGACCAGAACCGGGACGTTGAAGCCGAAGCTCGCGATGCTCTTTGCGATCTGCCTGATCTGCTTCTTGCTGTGGACGCGGGCGTTCCTCGGGTCTGGTTTGAGCTGGTCGATCGGAACATCGTCGACGGCGAGCTTTCTGCCAGCGCTGGGTGGGAGGGCCGCCGTGGGTGTCGTCTTGCTGATCATCTTGCGCTTCCCTTACGCGTCCCCGGGCGAGAATCGCCGGACGCACGGAAGAGCAGGACATTTGGAAACAGCACCTGTCTAAATGAACAAATCCGCGTTCATTTGTTTATTTTTCGGAACCCCTCGGGTGTCCTCTCCGGCGTTGGTAGACCGCCTTATAGGCTTCGTTGAACGCCCTCTCCGTATAGCAGCTGCCGAATTCGGCACGTGCGTTTGGCGCCAGCATTTTCTTGGGTGCTTTGCTATTCTCCGGCCGATGCTGCGTCAGCCACGCGACGATCCTGGCGACGATATCCCCTTGGGGACCAGCAGCGCCGTCTTGGTCAATGTTGACGTGGCTGTACGAGAACTTGT
>JBAUNU010000384.1:0-5675 GCA_049579405.1 Methylocella sp. | reverse complement strand
GAACCCTGGGCTCCATTCGCGCCGCCCGGCGAACTTTCCATGCGCTGCTGGGCCGCGGCCAAGCCGCCGCCAGCGATCAGGGCCGCTCCTGCAATCGTCGTCAACAAGCTTTTTCTCATCTGGAACTGTCCTTCATTGGTGGCGAATCGCCGGACGGCGAACGCCACCCCCGAAGGATGGTTCCCGATTATCTGAGGATAAAATAGACTGGCTTAAGTATGAATACGAAAAAGTAGACCGCTGCTAGCAATTTCACAACAAGCTAGGTCTGTAAAATTTATATGTCTTGAGCATCGAGAGCGAAACGAAGTCGGCAAGGCTTGCGTTTATCCTAACGCCTGCCGGTATTTACTAAGCCCAACACAACCCAGCTCCGCCGAAGCCCGCCGCTTGCCGAGGCTGCTTTATTCCTCATCCCGTCAAAACATCCGGACGCTGTTTTCCGCGCTTGACCATCAGCTTGTTGAGCGACGCGATATAGGCCCTCGCCGACGCCACCAGAGTGTCGGGATCGGCGCCCTTCGCGGTGACCGATTTGCCGTCCTCGGCGAGCCGCACGGAGACTTCGGCTTGCGCGTCGGTTCCTTGCGTGACCGCGTGCACCTGAAAAAGCTCAAGCACGGCTTTGTGCGGCACGAGCGCGAGAATCGCATTGAAAATCGCGTCGACCGGGCCGTTGCCCGTCGCCTGATGGGTTTTCTGCTCGCCGGCGATATCGAGCGTCAAGGCCGCCGATTGCGGCCCCTTGGTGCCCGCGATAACCGTCAGGGCGACAAGTTTGATCCGGTCATACGCATGGGCGATCTCGTCGTCGACAAGCGCGGCCAGATCTTCATCGTAGACGATCTTCTTGCGGTCGGCGAGATCCTTGAAGCGGGCGAAAGCGTCCTCGAGGGCGTTTTCGCCGAGCTCGTAACCTAGCTCCTTGAGTTTCTCCTTAAAAGCGTGGCGGCCGGAATGCTTGCCCATGACGAGCGAAGTCTTGGCCACGCCGACGCTCTCCGGGGTCATGATCTCGTAGGTCCCGGCGTTCTTCAGCATGCCATCCTGGTGAATGCCGCTCTCATGCGCGAAAGCATTCCGCCCGACGATGGCCTTGTTGTATTGCACCGGAAACGAGCTCACCGCCGAGACGAGTTTTGAGGCCCTGGTCAGCATCGTCGTGTCGATGTTGGTGCGGTAGGGCATTGTGTCGCCGCGCACGCGCAGCGCCATCACCACCTCTTCCATGGCGGCATTGCCAGCCCGCTCGCCCATGCCGTTGATCGTGCATTCGACCTGCCGCGCGCCGCCTTCGATACCGGCGAGCGTATTGGCGACGGCAAGACCCAGATCGTTGTGGCAATGGACGGAAAAGACTGCCTTGTCCGAATTGGGCACTTTTTCGCGCACGGACTCGAACAAAGCCCGGTATTCATGCGGCACCGCGTAACCGACGGTATCCGGGATATTGATGGTGGTGGCGCCCGCCTCGATCGCGGCCTCTACGCAGCGGCAGAGAAAGTCGATTTCGGACCTTGTTCCATCCTCGGCCGACCATTCGACATCGCCGACAAGGTTGCGTGCCCGCGCGACGCTTGCCGCGACCATTTCGAGAACCTCGCCGGGCTCCTTTTGCAGCTTGTATTTCATGTGGAGCGGCGAGGTCGAAATAAACAAATGAATGCGCGGGCGCAGCGCCGGACGCACGGCTTCGGCGCAACGGTCGATATCCTTCGCGGCCGCGCGGGCAAGCCCCGCGACGCTAGCCCGCTTCATCCGTTTGGCGATCGCGAGGACCGCTTCGAAATCGCCTTCCGAGGTCACCGGGAAACCGGCCTCGATAATATCAACTCCCATGGCGTCGAGGAGGCCCGCGACTTGCAGTTTCTCCTCGAAGGTCATCGAGGCGCCAGGCGATTGTTCGCCGTCGCGCAGGGTCGTGTCGAAAATAAACACGGATCGCGAGTTTTGCCGCGCGGGCGTCGCCGAGGGAGCGGTAGCTAGGCTTGTCATGGCGTTTGTCCGGTCGAAATTGGCTTAAGGGCTTGCGGCGTTCCCCTGAGCGCCCAGGCGCATCGCCCGGCCGGCCCTCAGGGGCGGATAAGCCGAAGCAACCGGGAAGAAAGCAGCGCTGCGCCGCTCAACGGCGCGCGGCTTTTGCCGCCTGTATGCAAAAGATTGGAATCGAAGGCCAATTTGGCAACTCACGTGACTAATACGCGGCAAACCTAGCGGACGCCTGGGCCAAACGCAAGCGAATGTCCGGGCTCAGCACCTATGAGACGGCTTGGGATCGCCGTGGCGTTTATGAATGCGGCTGACCCGATCACGCCTTCGGAGAATTACCCGCGCCAGAACGCAGCCCTTATGCAGGCGCCTCGAAGGTCGCCGCTCATCGCTCACCGGCAAATCATATACGGGAAATTGACCACGGTGTTTCCGTTCGCAGTCGTCACATATTGCGTCCAGCAAACGGGCGTATACACAGGTGGGCCGGCGGGCGTATACACAGGCGGCGGGCCAAATGGAGGATATGCGGCGGGTGCCCGTCCCGCAAGGGCGAGACCTCCAAGGCCGAACTGGCCGAAGGCAGCTGCAGCGTTGGCGCTTGCGGCGTTGTCGATAGCTTTGGCGGATGCGAACGTTAGGAGTGTCGCGCCGAGCGCCATAAGTCCGATTTTAAACATTGCGGGTCCTCGCGTTTTCTTTCGCGCTTCCCAACGCGCGTATGTCGCTAATCGTTCCCTCCGCGAGACCAGCAATGATCTTTGCCCCGTGCTTTACCCAGTTATCGCCTCTATCTTTTGGGGCAATTCCAGGGGGCGGCGCCCCGATGGCTTAGCCGGTTTGCGGAAGTCATCCCGATGTAAGGTTCGCCGGCCGAATCGAGGGTGTCACGCGGGATACCCGCGCCGCCGCCGCTTGTTGTCGTCCGTCACAAGCAATACCCCGGCCGCAAACGGCGGAATGTTCCGCGCCGGACTTGAGCACCAAGTAAGCCCTTAAAAATCAAGGGCCTGATTTTGGTGAAAAATCCTGATTTATGGCGCGCCCGCCTCCGGCCTTTTATCCCGCTTTCACGGGATTCTGAGTCATTGAATTCGCTTTTTCTGAAACATTTCAGCCTTTCGCTCGGGGGAAAGCGTTTCCTCGTAAGGTAGGCTAAAAGTATGAAGTGCTATCCTGCGACCAAGCAGATTGCTAAATTCCTTCAACCTGTCAGGAGGAACAGCTTCGCCCGGCGCAACGTTTAATGTGTTGAAACACTCTTCGATTATTTGACCAATTGCCTTTGGATTATTCAAATCGAAGTAATGCTTTAGGATTGCGTCAAACCTCGCCTTTGAACGAACCATTTCATCGGAATAGTCTGGGTTATTCAGCCACTCGAATGGAACGTCGAAGTCGTCTGCAGCGCGGTCAGACCACTGACTCGGGTCCAGAGGATTTGAAATTAACGCAATCTTTGCATTCGGGGTGCCGCCGGTTTCCGCGAGCGTAAACTGCCACGCCACTGCGTTGTAAAGAGTGAAGTGACCAACGACACGCCCCTTCTCGTCGCTTCGGACACAGATCAGGTTGAACATGATCCCAAACGCGGCTTTCATTCTCTCGATGTCGCCAAAGGGGCGAGAATCGAGATGCGTTCTATCAAGATTAAATTGCGAATCCCCGTTGACCACGAAGTGTCGCGCGGCGTCATAAGGTGCGCTCCTAACCTCATCATTGCCAACCAATGTGCTCCATAGAACCAGGCTAGCCTTCACCATCGATCTGATGGCGTCGGGTCCGCCGAATGCGAGTTCATGGTGAACGGCTCCAGGGCGTTGAGTTATTTTCGATCCTCGCGCTGCGCCGAGCTGCTCTAGCAAATGCTCCTCAGGAACTTGGAGCGCCGCCGCGAGATGTGGCACGATCTTTGCGAGATGGACTTCCGACCTCGCCTGAATCTGAACATTCCATCGCCCGTCCTCCAACCTCTCAATAATGAATGGCTTAGCGACGAGTTCGAAACTGCCATCCCCTTTGATGTTGACTTTGTGCTCACCAGCTTGAAGATTCTTCAGCGTGGGCGCGGGATTTCCGGTTCCAGATTCGAGCTGCAGTAGATTTCGCAACGCAATGACCTGCGACGTCAGCACGTTATCAATCGTCCCGCCGAACTTGTTATTGCAAGCTGAGCAAATTGCACCGGTCGTTGTTTTCCGACCGCCTAGCGAATTGAGAAGAATGTGCTCAGGTTTTGTCGTTTCGGCGAGCTCGGCAGGACAGAACAAGCAAAGGGTCATTTCAACCACCATTACCCAAATAGCCGACGCTCCGAGCCCAATCTTGCCTCCGTTCGGTTTCCTGCACAAGGCATAGACGGGGCCAAAAAAGTGAGGAGGTGAATTCTGCAATTTTGAGGCGCGCGCCATAGCCGCGCTTCGGTCAAAGTCGCATAGCCCGATCTGGAACGCGCTGCGGGCCTCTGAAAAATTCGTCCTCCACGCCGCAGCCCGCATCGAGGACCGCGTGGGGCTCAGCGTTCTTGCTATTGGTCCAAAACCGCGCCGGGCTCGGCCTTGATGTCGAACGCCGCCGCGAAAAGCGCCCGCGTGTAGGCGCCGCGCGGCTTTGCCAGAAGTTCTAGCGCCGGACCGGACTCGACGACTTTGCCGTCGCGCATGACGATGATTTCGCTGGCGAGCGCGCGCACCACCTTCAGATCATGGCTGATGAAGAGATAAGCGAGGCCGCGCCGCTGTTGCAAATCGCGCAAGAGATCGACGATCTGCGCTTGCACCGACATGTCGAGCGCCGAGGTCGGCTCGTCGAGGACAATGAATTTCGGCTCCAAGACAATCGCCCGCGCGATGGCGATCCGTTGTCTCTGGCCGCCCGAAAATTCGTGCGGATAGCGATCCATCGCGGCCGGATCGAGGCCGGTATCGGCGAGCGCTTGCGCCACGATCTCGCGCCGGCGCGGCAAGGACATATCTTTACATTGCACGCTGAGGCCTTCCGCGACGATGTCGGCCACCGGAAGCCGGGGCGATAGAGAACCGTAAGGATCCTGAAACACGATCTGCATGTCGCGACGCAACGCGCGCATCGCCTTGAACTTGAGGCCGTCGATCGGGCGCCCCAGGAAGACAATCGCGCCCTCGCAACGAATGAGGCGCAGGAGGGCGAGGCCGAGGGTGGTTTTGCCAGAGCCGGATTCGCCGACGACACCAACCGTCTCGGCTTCGCGCACGCAGACCGACACGCCATCGACCGCCTTGACGAAACCAACGGTATTGCGGAGAAACCCGCGCTTGATAGGAAACCAGACGCGGATATCCCTAGCCTCGAGGATGATCTTGGCGGCAAGGTCAATCGCCGGCGGGGCGCCTTTCGGTTCGGCGGCGATCAGCGCCTGTGTGTAGGGATGGCGCGGAGCCGCGAAAAGGTCCGCCACCTTGTTGGTTTCGACGATTTTGCCTTTTTGCATCACCGCCACATCGTCGGCGATTCTGCGCACGATGCCGAGGTCGTGGGTAATGAAGAGCATCGCCATATGAAGGCGCGTTTGCAGGTCCTTCAAAAGCTCCAGGATCTGGGCCTGCACCGTGACATCGAGGGCGGTCGTTGGTTCATCGGCGATAAAAAGTTCAGGCCTATTGGCGAGCGCCATGGCGATCATCACCCGCTGGCGCTGGCCGCCGGAG
>JBAUNU010000383.1:0-8922 GCA_049579405.1 Methylocella sp. | reverse complement strand
GTCGCTGCCATCGTAGCGGTAGGAAATGAGATCGCGCGCCTTTTTGTAGCCTTGGCGCTCCAGGGAACCGCTCAAATAGGCCGGGTTCCAGGGCATGAACACCATCGGCGTGGCTTCAAATCCTTGAACGAGCATTCCCGTCTCGCTGTTCACGGAGGGCGAGAACGGCCCATGCACGAGCGCGGCGCCGCGCTGGCGCAGCCAGTCTTCAGCAGCTCGCGTCAGGGCGGCGACGACTTGGTCGTCGTCAATTGCATCGAGACAACCAAATTGCGCCCGGGACGCGCCAAGCGGCGCATGGGCTTCGTCGTAGATTTGCGCGAAAATCCGGCCGGCAAGCTTGCCATTCTTGCGGGCGAGCCAGGCTTGCGATTGGACGAGCTTGAAATGCGGATTGAGCTTAGCCGCGAATAAGGTCCAGCGCTCGGCGTCGAGAGGGGGGGCGAAGCCTGGGTGATCCTTATAGAGAAGCCGGGGCAACCGGCAAAAGGCAAAAAAGTTTCGCAGCCCATCCGCCGGAACGATCTCTACCTCGCGCTCGGTCCTGCTCATGGAATTAGCCTTGCGACATTTCGAGCCTAGGGCGGCATCCGGCGGTGCCTCACCGCGGGTGCGCGCAAACGCCCCACGGCTCACGGCAGGACATGCGAACCGAAACTTGGCGCCGCAGTCAGGTCGCCGCGCTCAACGAACGGGCGGGCGCCTCATGCTGGCTTTCCCGCTTGGCCAACAAATGCGTCACACCCCGCATCTCCGCCTCTGTGTGCAGGGCCGAAAGGAAAAAACGCAGACGCGGCTGGTCTTTCGGCACCCCGATTTGAATGATCGGCGGCACATAATAGCCATGGTCCATCAAATGGCTGGAAGCCGCCAGAGTCTCAAAGCTGTCCGCGAAAAGGACCGGGACGACGCCGCGCCCGATCGCCGGCCCCGTATCGAGCCCCGCGTCATGGGCAAACCCCACGAAGAGTTCGGCATTTTGGCGCAACCGCTCAATGCGCCAAGTCTCTTCCTGCATCACTTGCAAGGCGGTCTCCGCCGCTGCCGTTATCACTGGCGATAGGCCGACGCTATAGACGAAGCCCGGCAGCGTATAGCGCAGCCATTCGATCACGGGCGCCTTGCCCGCGACGAACCCGCCGCAAGACGCCAGAGTTTTCGATAAAGTACCGATAGTGAGGTCGATTTGTTGCGGATCGACACCAACGTGTTCCCAAAGCCCGCGCCCTTCGTTCCCGAGCACGCCGATCGAATGCGCCTCGTCGATCAACAGCCAAGCCTTGCGCCGCTCCTTTAGCTCGACAAGGCGGACGAGGTCGGCGACGTCGCCATCCATGCTGTAGAGGCCCTCGGCGACGATCAGGGCATTGCGGGAATTGCTGCGTCTTTCACGCAAGAGAAAATCGAGATGGTCGAGATCGTTGTGACGAAAAATAATGGTTTCGGCGGGGGTAGCCTTGGCCCCGCTAACGATGCTGTTATGCGACAGTTCATCGATGAAAAGCGCATCGTGCGACCCCAGGATATGTGAAATCGTCGTCACATTGGTGAGATAGCCGCTTACCAGGGCAAGCGCCGACTCGGCGCCGATAAATTTGGCGATGCTCGCTTCAAGACGGCGATGCGTAGATCGTTCGCCGCCGACGAGGCGGGAGCCGAGCGCGCCAATCCCCAACGTGTTCAGAGCCGCCGCCGCCGCCGCCTTAACCATGGGATGGGACGCGAGCCCCAGATAGTCGTAATTGGCGAAACTGACGAAGCGCCGGCCGTTCATCCCGGCTTCCCGCCGTAAAGTGTCGATCGGCGCAAAAAACGGATCACCGCCGTCGAGGTACGCTTTTCCGGCGAGCCGGAAGCGCTTCGTGGCATATTCGGCGAGGCTGTTGAACTGTTGCACGTTGCGTTCGGCGGTCCAGCTGGGTTCACGAAACGATTGGAAAGTCCGGCGTCTCGGCGGCGGCATTTCGCTTGCCGCGCCTTGGCGGTCCTGGATCGCACCGATCCGATTGGGCGAATCGTGGCATAGCATAAGCGCTGGAGGCAGCAAAAGGGGATCATTGCGCAAGGCCGCAAGACCCTTGCCTCCGCCCTTGTGCAAAGTAAAAAAACCCTTTCTTATCACAAACTTACGATATATTGTCAAATCCGGTTACAAATCGTAACAAAGACAAGTTCGCGGCCCGGCAAGCTCCGCGCAAGCTAATTGCGCACCGCCTATTCGCGGATTGCGAATCAAGGACTTTATCCTGGGCAGGAGCCTTACCGGCGCAGCTGGCCGGTGGGCGGCGGTCCATCGGCCACTTTGGGGCTGAAAAGTACGTCAAGGATTCGCCGCGATGGGATCGAGAGCCCGCGTTCCGGCCTGCGCGGGCGCCTCGGCCGACCGTGCCATGGACGCGAGCATGCCGGCGATTGCCGATGCGGCCTCGCCGGTTATCGCCTTGCGATTATCTCCCCGCGTGTAGGCGAGCGGCTTGCCAAACACGAGATCGCACAGGATCGGCTCGCCCTTAAGGACCGACCAGAGGTGCGGAAGCAAGGTTGCATCGCCGAGCCATGCCGCTGCGGGCGATGAATATCGGATAGCGACAGGTTGGATGCAAACCGTCTCGATACCGCTCGCCGCGGCGAGAAGATCGCGGGCGGCGGCGAAGTGCGAGCTGTGAAATTTGCAAAGCGCCGAGCCGTCGCCAGTCGTGCCCTCCGGGAAAAGCAGCACGGGGCGGCCCGCAAGCATTCGCCGCGCCATCGCCGCGTTGGCGGCGGGGATCGTCCGCCGCCGTTGGCGATCCACGAAAACGGTTTCTTGCAATCGCGCGAAATTGGAAACGGC
This sequence comes from Methylocella sp., assembly GCA_049579405.1. Lineage (GTDB taxonomy): Bacteria > Pseudomonadota > Alphaproteobacteria > Rhizobiales > Beijerinckiaceae > Methylocapsa. The sequence continues at coordinate 6,089 of JBAUNU010000383.1, read as the reverse complement.
TGGCCACGCTTCGACTTCACGCTTGGCGAGGAAACAGGCGGGCTCGACACTGCAAAGCACCACTATGTCAATCCACGAAATATGATTGGTGACAATAAGTCGAGGCCCTTGCGGCGGCGGGACGTGCTTCACGAAAACGCGCAGGGGCAATATGGCAGCGAGCGTCCGGCCGAGCGCGACCGGGAGCCACAGCCGCAGCGGCCAACGCCGGCGCAACGCAAGCCACTGCAATGGAGCGAGGGACAAAAACAAGAGCAGGGTAAGAACGATCAGTACGGCGCGGAGATAAGCCAATGTCTCACCGCGGGTTGGCATTGCGATTCACGCCTCTTTAAAACGCTTAGCCTGCAGTTTGATGACAGCGCCGCCGCTTTTCTTGACCCGTGTAGCTTGCCTTCTCGTCATCAAAGCTTCGCGCCCGGCGTCTAGATTCGATCCTTAGTCCTAAGGCGAGATTCGCTGGCTCATGTGGAACATTGCCACGCCGTCCGGTTTCGGCGGCGCCGTCCGGCACACCGCCGCGTTCATTAAACCGAACCGGACCGTGCGCGATCTCTCCGGCCCGCCCGCGGTGCTTGGGCGTTTCGGCCCGTTTGAAGTCCGGCTGGCGACGACGAGCCGGGAGATCCGCAAGGCGCAGCGGCTGCGGTTCAAGGTTTTTTACGAGGAAGGCCAGGCGATGCCCCGGCAACGCGCCGCGCTGACCAGGCGGGACATCTGTCCCTTCGACAAAATCTGCGATCATCTTCTCGTCATCGACAACGACCAGCTCAATCGTTTCGGCCGCAAGAAGCCTAAAATCGTTGGAGTCTATCGTCTTCTTCGCGGGGATGCCGCCGCCCGCCACCAAGGCTTTTACAGCGCAACGGAATTCGATATCGCTCCATTGCTGGCCCGCCATCAAGGCAAGCGCTTTTTGGAACTCGGCCGCTCTTGCGTTCATGCGCAATTACCGGTCGAAGCGCGTCATCGAGCTTTTGTGGCGCGGCCTTTGGGTGTATGCGCAACATCATCGTATCGACGTGCTGATCGGCTGCGCGAGCCTGCCTGGCGCCGATCCGCGTGCGCTTGCCCTGCCTTTGAGTTTCCTGCATCGCCATGCGCTGGCGGACGAGGAATGGCGCGTCCGCCCGCTTGCCGGGCGCGGCGTGGATATGGCGGTCCTGGACACCAAGGCGATCGATGCGCGCAAGGGAGTCGTGGCGCTGCCTCCCCTGCTCAAAGCTTACCTGCGCGCCGGGGCGAAATTCGGCGACGGCGCGGTGATCGACGCGCAGTTTTGCACGACCGACGTCTTCACGATCTTGCCGCTTGCCGACTTGGAAGCGCGCTATCAAGACTATTATGGCGGGCCGATGGAAATGCCGGAAAGTTATGTCGCCTGAACCTGTTTCAAAAGCCTCCCCCTTTATGTATTATCAAATTAAGTGAAACGGCCGCCACGAACGATGCGGCCTCATGATGGGAGGAGATATTTTATTATGCATAGCAACAATCGTAACGGAAACGGCGCCCCACCGCGGGGATTTATGGCCCTCTGCGCCGTGCTGGCGATGGGGCTAGACTTGGCCCCGCCGGCGGAGGCGGCGCCCTTCGCCTATGTCACGAATGGGGGAGACAACACCGTTTCGGTGATCGACACGGCCACCAACACGGTGGTGGGAATCCCGATCCCGGTGGGGAAGGAGCCGTTTGGGGTCGCCGTCACCCCGGATGGGAAGCACGCCTATGTCGCGAATCGGGGCTCCAAGAATGTCTCGGTGATCGACACGGCCACCAACATGGTGGTGGCCACGGTCGTGGTGGGGAATGTTCCCTTCAACGTCGCGGTCACCCCGGATGGGAACCACGCCTATGTCGCGAATGCAGGCTCCAACAATGTCTCGGTGATCGACACGGCCGCGAACACAGTGGAGCCCACGGTCATCACAGTGGGGAATACCCCAGTTAAGGTTGCCGTCACCCCGGACGGGAAACACGCCTATGTCACGAATTTCACCTCCAACAATGTTTCGGTGATCGACACGGCCAGCAACACGGTGGCGGCCACGGTCACGGTGGGGAGCAACCCCAGGGGGGTCGCCGTCACGCCGGATGGGAAACACGCCTATGTCGCAAATTTGGCCACCAACACTGTCTCGGTGATCGACACGGCCACCAACACGGTGGAGGCGGCCACGATCCCGGTGGGGACTAGCCCCAGGGGGGTCGCCGTCGCGCCGGATGGGAAACACGCTTACGTCGCGAATGTTATCTCCAGCAATGTCTCGGTGATCGACACATCCACCAATACGGTGCTGGGGATCCCGATCCCGGGGGGGGGATAGCCCCTCTTTGCACGCCGTCGCGCCGGACGGGAAACACGCCTACGTCACGAATTTGGCCTCCAACAATGTTTCGGTGATCGACACGGCCAGCGCCACGGTGGCGGCCACGATCCCGGTGGGGAGCAACCCCGCTGGAGTGGGCATTGTTCCGCCGCCGCCGGGCGTACGCTAGGTTCGCGGTGAGGAACCATAGCGGTGGGCATCGTTCCACCGCCGCAGCCGCGCGTCCCCTTTTGCGCTGGTCCTCGCGCTCCCAAAAAATGCAACCAAATCGCGATTACGTGAATCGAATTCCCATAATGGATTATAATAATAATCCAGAATAAAAATACAAATGGGAGGCACGCACAAATGAAAGACACATACCAAGCAGTGGAAGTCTCCGCGCCCGGCGTGCTTCGAGTAGTGGAACGGCCGGTCTCTGAGCCCGGAGCGGGTCAGGTTCGGATTCGGGTGGAAGCCTGTGGAATCTGTCACACCGATGCCGCCACTGTGACGGGAATCTACCCCGGTCTGACTCTGCCGCGTGTTCCTGGGCATGAGGTGGTTGGTCGCATTGAAGCCATCGGTAGCGGAGTGTCCAGATGGAAAATCGGTCAACGGGTTGGTGTCGGTCTCATTGCCGGAGAAGATGGGGTGTGCGAACCTTGCCGACGCGGAGACATCGTGAATTGTCAGAACCCTGTGGTATTGGGAGTGACCGCGGATGGAGGATATGCGGAAGTGATGATCGCTGAAGCGCGCGGCATCGCTTCCATTCCTGATGAGCTCACATCCGTAGAAGCCGCTCCTCTCCTCTGCGCGGGTATCACGACCTAACAACGCTCTTCGCAACGCCGGCTTGCGCGGCGGAGATTTGGTCGCTGTGCAGGGCATTGGTGGCCTTGGGCATCTTGGTATCCAGTTTGCGCGGCACATGGGATTCCATACCGCCGCAATCGGGCGTGGACGCGAAAAGGAAAAGCTCGCGAAAGATTTGGGCGCGCACGTCTACATCGATACCGCCGTCGACGATGCCGCAGCAGTACTGCAGCGTATGGGCGGAGCCAGAGCGATTCTCGCAACAGCTCCCAGTGGCGGTGCCATGGGGCCGCTTGTGTTCGGTCTTGCAGCGCGCGGCAAGCTCATCGTGGTGGGTGTACCGGAGGACCAGATGCAATTGAGTGTTTTCCCGCTGGTCTTTGGAGGGCGCTCGATTTACGGGAGCCTGACCGGCACGCCGATTGATACCGAGGACACCCTTGCCTTCAGCGTCCTTGAGAATATCCGCCCGATGATCGAGACAGTTCCTCTCGAACAGGCTGCTGATGCTTACGCTCGCATGCTGCAAGGCAAAGCACGGTTTCGCATGGTGCTGGTTACAAAAGACAGAATCGCAGAAGAAGCATCGGTCCATGGATAAACGGCTTTGTCGCAAAACGGAATCGGAGGCTACGTTGCGGGAAGTAGTTCCAAGCTGATTGGGAGGCCTCCCGGGACTGCGAACGTTGCTGCGGGTGACTTTCACCATCGGCGACGGCTGCGGCACGGCATCGGTCCAGGCCCGCAAATCTGCTAAAAACGTGTGGTTCCGGGTGTGCTCTGATCCAATTGGACCGGATCACGAGCAAGCGCCCGCCAGCCGATGTCGCGGCGGCAAAATCCGCCCGGCCAATCGATCAGATCGGTCGCCGCGTAGGCTCGCGCCCGCGCTTCCGCCACATCGGCGCCAACGCCGGTAACATTGAGGACGCGGCCGCCATCGGCGACAAGCTTTTGGCCTTCGCGTTTCGTCCCGGCATGGGTGATCGAAACGAACGGCATTGCCGCGGCACGCTCGATGCCATGGATTTCGCTCCCCCTGACCGGCGCGCCGGGATAGCCCTTGGCGGCGAGCACGACGCTGAGCGCGGTTATTGCCGAGAGCCGCGCCGGAAGCTCCGGCAGCCGTTCCTCGACGCAGGCGAGGAGCAATGCAAGCAGATCCTCCTCGAGACGCGGCAGCATGGCTTGAGTTTCGGGATCGCCGAAACGCACATTGTATTCGATCAGCCTTGGCCCATCCGCGCAAATCATCACACCGGCGAAAAGGACGCCCTTGAAGGGCGTGCCCATCGCCGCCATTCCGTTAAGCGTGGGCGCGACGATCGTCCGCATGACGCGTTCGCGCATCTGTGCATCCATGACCGGCGCCGGCGAATAGGCGCCCATGCCCCCGGTGTTGGGGCCGCATTCGCCTTCGCCCACGCGCTTATGGTCCTGAGCGGACGCGAACTCCATTGCCCGCGCGCCATCGCAAAGCGCAAAAAACGAAACCTCCTCGCCGTCGAGAAAATCCTCGACGAGGATTTTTCGCCCCGCCTCGCCAAATTCACCCGAAAACATCCGGTCGATCGCGGCTTCCGCCTCTGCAATGCTCGCCGCCACGGCGACGCCCTTGCCCGCCGCGAGCCCGTCGGCCTTAATGACAATCGGCGCGCGCTTCGCGCCCACATAGGCTTTTGCCGAGGCGGCGCCGGCAAAGCAGGCGTAGGGCGCGGTTGGGATTTTGAAGCGGGCGCAAAAATCCTTGGCAAAAATTTTGGAACCTTCGAGCCGGGCGGCCGCCTTGCTTGGACCAAAAGCCTCGATCCCTGCCGCCTCCAGATCGTCGGCGATGCCTGCGACAAGCGGCGCCTCTGGGCCCACAATGACGAGACCGATGCGGTTTGCCTTGCAAAAAGCAATGATCGCCGGATGGTCGTTTGGATCGAGCGCGGCCGCGCGGGCAAGCGCCGTCATCCCCGGATTGCCCGGCGCTACGAACAGCGTTTCCAGCAACGGACTCTTGGCGAGCGCGATGGCGATGGCATGCTCGCGTCCGCCGGAGCCAAGAAGAAGAACGTTCACGATTGAATCATCTGAGGCTGGACATTGGCTGGATGACGCCAGAAGCTGTACAATGCCCTTGCAGGGTCTGCAATTCCAGCGGGCGTCTCTTCATCGCGGGAAACGTTTTGGCGCGATCGCGCAAAACGTATAGACTCCTCGCTTCGGTAAAGGCGCACGCGTAAAAATGTCTCCTTTTCTCCCGGCCGAACCGGCCGAGGTGGCAGAATGTGTCACCGAGGCAGCGGCAAAGCGCACGCCGCTTTCGATCACCGGTCTCGGATCGAAGGCGGCGCTTGGCAGGCCGATGGAAAACGCGGGCCGCCTCGATCTCTCCCGCCTCGACGGCGTCACCTTTTATGAGTCCGGCGAACTCGTTTTCTCGGCGCTTGCCGGAACTCCCATCGAGACCATCGCGACGATGCTCGCCAAAAACGCGCAAGAGCTTGCCTTCGAGCCAATGTCCTTCGCGGCGCTTTATGGCACCGGGAGCGGAACGATCGGCGGCGCGATCATGGCCAATCTCTCCGGTCCGCGCCGGATCAAGGCGGGCGCGGCGCGGGATTTTGTCTTGGGCGTCAAGGCGGTTTCCGGCCGCGGCGAGGCCTTTAAGGCTGGCGGCCGGGTCGTGAAAAACGTCACCGGCTATGATCTGTCGCGCGGGCTAGCGGGCTCATTCGGAACCCTCGCCGTGGCAACCGAAATCACCCTAAACGTGCTTCCGCGCGGGGAAACCTCGGCGACATTGCTGCTGACCGGCCTCGATCCAGAGCCAGCCGTAAAGGCGCTTTGCGCCGCGATGGGCGCGCCCGCCGATGTGTCCGGCGCCGCGCATTTGCCGCCGTTCGCCGCGGGGACTCAAGGGTTTTCGACCTCGATCACGGCGTTGCGCCTCGAAGGTTTCGCGCCCTCCGT
>JBAUNU010000382.1:0-5518 GCA_049579405.1 Methylocella sp. | reverse complement strand
CAGGACGGCATTGAGCGGCGCCTTGTCGCGCTTTTGGGGCCGGTCCCGGTTTCCGTTGACGAACTTGCCCGCGCGTCGGAGGCGCCGGCGCGGGAGGTGCGGACGGTCTTGCTCGGACTAAAGCTTGCCGGGCGGATCGAATGGCACGGCGGCGATCTCGTTTCGGCCCTGCCGGCGTCCTGGCCGCGTCCCGTTGATCACGAAACTGACTGACTGTTGAGCCCGTAGCGTCGATGAACCGGCAGGACCGGCACGGCGCTCCCGGACCCGGGCCTTGCACGCCTGCTCACAGGCGCCGCGGACTTCTGCGCAGGCGCGGCAATGCTCGTGCTGCCGGCCATTACGCCGGCATTCGTCACCGCAGCGCCGCACCCTTCGGCGCAAACCTCCAGCACCGAGTCGAGTTAGTCATCGACTAGTGGGTATCGATCCTGGAGGGCCGGACAATGAAAGTTCCGCTTCCGCTAATTCTAGGCTAAAGATCACCTTGCGGAGTTCCTTGCACTGCGGTACGGATCGCTTGAAGCGGGGGCCTGCGGCGCTTATCTCTTGGTTGCCCCCGCACTAACTCATCACGACCGAGCGTATTCATGCCGAGCCTTCTCGACCAATATTTGCCGCTCGCGGTCTTCATGGCAGTTGCCGCCGCGATTTCAGGCGCGCTGTTGCTTGCCCCCTTCCTTGCCGCGTTCAAGGCGCCGGATCCGGAAAAGCTTTCCGCCTATGAATGTGGCTTCAACGCCTTCGACGACGCCCGCATGCAGTTCGACGTGCGCTTTTATCTCGTGTCGCTGCTTTTCATTATTTTCGATCTCGAGGTCGCGTTTCTGTTTCCCTGGGCAGCGGCTTTCCGCGAAGCCGGGCCTTTCGGCTTCTGGTCGATGATGATCTTCCTTGGCGTTCTGACCATCGGCTTCGTCTACGAATGGAGGAAGGGAGCGCTCGAATGGGATTGAACTTGCCACAACCGGACATCGCGCGGGCGCCGGCCGACCCTTATTTTCTGTCGCTCAACGATCGCCTCGCCGACAAGGGATTTCTCGTCACCACGGCCGACGATCTCATCAATTGGGCGCGCACCGGCTCGCTCATGTGGATGACCTTCGGGCTTGCCTGCTGCGCCATCGAAATGATGCAGGTCGCGATGCCGCGCTACGATGTCGAGCGTTTCGGCTTCGCGCCCCGCGGCTCGCCGCGTCAATCCGACGTGATGATCGTCGCCGGCACGCTCACCAACAAAATGGCCCCTGCCCTGCGCAAGGTCTACGATCAGATGCCGGAGCCGCGTTATGTTATCTCGATGGGATCCTGCGCCAACGGCGGCGGCTATTACCACTATTCCTATTCGGTCGTGCGCGGCTGCGACCGGATCGTGCCGGTCGATATCTATGTCCCTGGCTGCCCGCCCTCGGCGGAAGCGCTCCTTTATGGCATATTGCTCCTCCAAAAGAAGATCCGCCGCACCGGCACCATTGAGCGATAAGACTTTTTCCGGACAAATCGGATTCCGGCATTCGGCAAGAAACGGGTTGGAACTCGCGCGGCGTGCGAGAATTGGATCTTAAGCGCGCATTGGATAGAGCATGAACGGCAGCCTGCAACAACTTGGCGAGACCATTGCGGCGGCTCTGCCCGGCGCCATCAGCGGGATTTCAACCGCCTATGGCGAATTGACTTTGACGGTCGAGCCCGGCCGCCTCATCGAGACGGTGACCTATCTCCGCGACGATCCAAGCTGTCTCTTCGTGTCGTTCATCGATCTCACCGCCGTCGATTATCCGGTTCGCGAAAAGCGCTTCGATGTCGTCACCCATCTTCTGTCCCCCAAGCACAACCGCCGCATCCGTATCAAGATCCCGACCGACGAGGCGACGCCGGTCGCCTCGCTCACCGGGCTATATCCCGGCGCCAATTGGTTCGAGCGCGAGGCCTACGATCTTTTTGGCGTGCTTTTTTCGGGCCATCCAGACATGCGGCGCCTGTTGACCGATTACGGCTTCGACGGCCATCCTTTGCGCAAGGATTTTCCGATGACCGGCTATGTTGAGGTTCGCTACGACGACCAGCAAAAGCGCGTGGTCTACGAGCCTGTCCACCTCACCCAGGAATTTCGCTCGTTCGATTTTCTGTCGCCGTGGGAGGGCGCGATCGACTATGTGTTGCCCGGCGACGAGAAGGCCAAGGATAGCCCACACTGAGCAAGGCTCGAAGATCTGACTGACGTGGGCGACGAGGCACCGCCATGAGCGAAACTCCGACCCGTAATTTTACCCTGAATTGGGGTCCGCAGCATCCCGCCGCGCACGGCGTCTTGCGGCTCGTTCTCGAACTCGACGGCGAAGTCGTCGAGCGCGTCGATCCGCATATCGGGCTCCTTCATCGCGGCACCGAAAAGCTGATGGAGGCGCGCACCTATTTGCAGAACATACCCTATTTCGACCGGCTCGATTATGTCGCGCCGATGAATCAGGAACATGCCTTCTGCCTCGCCATCGAGAAATTGCTCGGCCTTGAAGTGCCGCGGCGTGGCCAATTGCTGCGTGTTTTATTTTGTGAAATCGGCCGAATTCTGTCGCATCTTCTCTGTATCACGACGCAGGCTCTGGACGTTGGCGCCTTGACGCCGCCGTTGTGGGGCTTCGAGGAACGCGAAAAACTCATGGTGTTCTACGAGCGCGCGTCCGGCGCCCGCCTGCATGCCAATTATTTCCGGCCCGGCGGCGTGCATATGGATGTGCCCCAACAGTTGATAGACGATATCGCCGCCTGGTGCGACCCTTTCTTAAAAGTCTGCGACGATTTGCAGGCCCTGTTCATCGAGAACCGCATCTTTAAGCAGCGCAATGTCGATATCGGCGTCGTCAGCCTGGCGGAGTGCTGGCGCCGGGGCTTTTCCGGCGTCATGGTGCGAGGCTCCGGCGCGCCCTGGGATTTGCGCAAGGCGCAACCTTACGAATGCTACGAGGAGATGGAGTTCGATATTCCGGTCGGCCGGCACGGCGACAATTATGACCGGCAAGTCATTCGCATGGAAGAGATGCGCCAGTCAGTCCGGATCATGAAACAATGTGTCGAAAAGCTTTCCACGCCAGATGGAAAGGGGCCTGTCGCCGTCAAGGATGGCAAGGTCGTGCCACCTTCCCGCGCCGAAATGAAGCGTTCGATGGAAGCGTTGATTCATTTCTTCAAGCTTCACACCGAAGGCTTCCATGTGCCAGCCGGCGAAGTCTATTGCGCGGTCGAGGCGCCGAAAGGAGAGTTCGGCGTCTATCTTGTCTCGGATGGCACCAATAGGCCGTCTCGCTGCAAGATCAGGGCGCCCAGCTTCACACATCTAGCCGCAATGGATTTCCTTTGCCAAAAATCGATGCTTGCCGATGTGAGCGCGATTTTGGGTTCGCTCGATATCGTCTTCGGCGAGATTGACCGGTAATGCCGCCGCCAGCCTCCGAACGGAAGACGCATTTACCGGAGAATACTTCTCCCGTGGCCATGACACCAAAGAGCTGAATCGATGTCTGTTCGCCGTCTAGCCGAGAACCAGCCGGAAACCTTCGCCTTCACCCGCGAAAACGAGGCAAAGTGCGAGGAAATCTTGCAAAAATACCCGGAAGGCCGCAAGGCTTCCGCGGTGATCCCGCTGTTATGGCTTGCGCAAAAGCAAAATGATTATTGGCTGCCGAAACCGGCGATTGAGAAGGTCGCGCAAAAGCTTAAGATGCCTTTTATCCGGGCGCTCGAAATCGCTACTTTCTACACGATGTTCAATCTCGCGCCGGTCGGACGGTTCCATATCCAGATGTGCGGCACGACGCCTTGCCTGCTCGCCGGCTCCAACGCGATCAAGGAAATTCTGCATGGGCGAATCGGCGAGCAAGGAAAAGTTACGGCGGACGGCATGTTCTCGTGGATCGAAGTCGAATGTCTGGGAGCCTGCTGCAACGCCCCGATGGTCCAGATCAACGAGGATTATTACGAGGATCTGACGCCGCGGAATTTCGAGAAATTGCTCGACGATCTCGCCGCGGGCCGCCCCGTAAAGATCGGCTCGCAAACTGGGCGCGTCACTTCGGAACCGGCGGGCGGACTGACTTCATTGACCTCGCTCTATGGCGTCGATGGCCGCAATGGTCCCTTCGGCACGCCCGATCTAAACCAATCGTAAGGTCAAGAGAGATGCTTGAAGACAAGGATCGCATCTTCACCAATCTCTACGGGTTCGGCGATTGGCGTCTCAAGGGCGCGCGCGTGCGCGGTGGGTGGGACAATACCAAAAAACTGATCGACAAGGGCAAGGACTGGATCATCAACGAGATGAAGGCCTCGGGCCTGCGCGGGCGCGGCGGCGCCGGTTTTCCGACCGGCCTTAAGTGGTCCTTCATGCCGAAGCCGGATCCGGCGCGGCCCTCCTATCTCGTCGTCAACGCCGATGAATCGGAGCCCGGCACCTGCAAGGACCGGGAGATCATGCGCAACGATCCGCAGCTTCTGATCGAGGGCTGTCTCCTCGCTTGCTTCGCGATGCAGGCTCATGTCTGTTATATTTATATTCGCGGCGAATTTATTTCGGAGGGCCGGCGCTTGGAGGCCGCGATCGCCGAGGCCTATGCGGCGAACCTTATCGGCAAGAACAATATCCACGGCTGGCCTTTCGACGTTTATGTTCATCACGGCGCGGGGGCCTACATAGCCGGCGAGGAAACCGCGCTTTTGGAATCACTCGAAGGCAAGAAGGGCATGCCCCGGCTGAAGCCGCCTTTCCCCGCCAACGTAGGCCTTTACGGATGTCCGACGACCGTCAACAATGTGGAAACGATTGCCGCCACGCCAGCGATTCTCCGCCGCGGAGCGGCGTGGTTTGCAAGCTTCGGCGCCAAGAACAATTCGGGCACCAAGCTTTTCTGCGTCTCCGGCCACGTGAATAAGCCGTGCAACGTGGAAGAGGCGATGTCGATTCCCTTCCGTGAATTGATCGAGCGCCATTGCGGGGGTGTTCGCGGCGGCTTCGACAATCTGCTCGCGGTGATCCCCGGCGGCGCTTCGATGCCTTGTGTTCCAGCGCACGAAATCATCGATGCGGCGATGGATTTCGATACTTTGGTCAATTTGAAATCCGGACTCGGCACGGCGGCCGTCATCGTGATGGACAAATCGACCGACATCGTGCGCGCGATCGCGCGGCTCAGTTATTTTTATATGCACGAGAGCTGCGGTCAATGCACCCCTTGCCGGGAGGGCACCGGCTGGCTCTGGCGTGTCGTGTCCCGCATGGCGGAAGGCCGCGCGCAAAAGCGCGAGATCGACATGCTGCTCGAAGTCACGACCCAAATCGAAGGCCACACGATTTGCGCATTTGGCGAGGCGGCGGCTTGGCCGGTGCAGGGCCTCATCCGGCATTTCCGGCCCGAAATCGAGCGGCGCATCGATCAATATGCCGCCAATCCGCATCCGGAGCCGCTAAAAGACTTCGGCGTCGCAGCGGAGTAGAGAATCGAATGGTGGACGCGCCCGATAACCT
>JBAUNU010000381.1:0-6059 GCA_049579405.1 Methylocella sp. | reverse complement strand
CCGCGGTCAACGTGACGGGGCGGTTACTGCCGGCAGTTACCGGCCTTCGCGACGCCACCGCGGCGAAGGCCGAGGAATGGAAGGACATCGTCAAGATCGGCCGCACCCACATGCAGGACGCCACGCCAATCACCCTGGGGCAGGAATGGTCCGGCTACGCCGGGATGCTCAGCGACAACATCGAGCGGATGGAGAATGCGCTTAAGGGCGTGTACCGGCTGGCGCTCGGCGGCACCGCAGTGGGTACCGGCATCAACGCCGCCCCCGGCTTCGCCGAAGCGGCGGCGGCGGAGATCGCGAAGCTCACCGGGTTGCCGTTCGTCAGCGCGCCGAACAAGTTCACCGTGCAGGGGGCGCATGATGCGCTGGTGCAGCTGTCCGGCACGTTCCGCACGCTGGCGGTGTCGCTCTACAAGATCGGCAACGACATCCGGCTGATGTCCTGCGGCCCGCGCGCCGGCTTCGCGGAGCTGGAGATCCCCGAGAACGAGCCCGGCTCCTCGATCATGCCGGGCAAGGTGAACCCCACCCAGGCCGAGGCGCTGACCATGATCTCCGCCCAGGTGATGGCCAACGACGTGGCGGTCGGCTTCGGCGGCGCCGGCGGCTATCTGGAGATGAACGTTTATAAGCCGCTGATGATCTTCAACATCATGCACTCGATCACGATCATGGCCGATGGGTGCACGAATTTCCGTAAGTTTCTGATCGAGGGCACCCGCCCAAATCTGACGAAGATCAAGGAGTACGTCGATCGTTCCCTGATGCTGGTGACGGCGCTGGCGCCGGTGATCGGTTACGACAAGGCGTCGAAGATTGCCCACCATGCGATGGACAATGACCTCACCCTGAAGACCGCGGCGCTGGAACTTGGGTTTGTTAACGAGGAGGAATTCGATCGCATTGTCGATCCGGCAAAGATGGTCAGGCCATATGTCGCAAGCGGCACATAATGAAGACCCACTGACCGCCCAAGCTCACAAATAATGATGGAGAGCAACCCCAATGACCACCATCGCGAAGCGCGGTCTAGAGCTGATCCACGATCCCTCTCTGAACAAATCAACCGCTTTCACCGAAGCCGAGCGGCAATCGCTTGGCCTCATTGGTCTCGTACCCGATGTCACCGAGACCGAGGATCTACAGCTGCGACGCGTGTTGACCCAACTGGGGCATAAGAACACCGACCTTGATCGCTACATCTATCTCGTCAATCTGCTCGACCACGACGAAACGCTGTTCTACCGCACCGTTATGTCGGATCCGGTGCGATTCCTGCCAATCGTGTACGATCCGACAATCGGCGAGGCATGTCTCAAGTTCGGCCACATCTACCGTCAGACGCGTGGCATGTATCTCTCGATTGCACGCCGCGGCAAGGTAAAGGAGATCCTGAAGAATTGGCCGCAGGAGGACATCCGGTTCATCTGCGTCACCGACGGTGGCCGCATTCTCGGCCTCGGCGACCTCGGTGCGAATGGCATGGGCATCCCCATCGGCAAGCTGCAGCTCTATACTGCCTGCGCCGGTGTGCCGCCGCGATACCTGATGCCCATGTACCTCGACGCGGGTACGAACAACGAGCAGTACCTGAACGACCCGTTGTATCTGGGCCTCCGCAAAACACGCCCACCGACCGCCGAGCTGTTTTCGTTCGTCGATGAGTTCGTTGAGGCGGTGCAGGAGGTGTTTCCGAAATGCTGCATCCACTTTGAAGATTGGACGGGTGGAGACGCCGTCCACCTCCTTGAGCGCTACCGCGACAAGTACTGCGTCTACAACGATGATGTGCAAGGCACGGCTGGCATCACGCTCGCCGGCATGATCAATGCCACCAAGCTTAAGGGCACGAAGCTGAAGAACGAAAAATACCTATTTCTCGGCGCTGGTTCGGCAGGAATCGGCCTCGCCGACCTCCTGTGTTCCGCTCTCGTTGCGGACGGCATGGAGCTGAAGGCAGCGCAATCACAAGTCTGGATGTTCGACGTCAATGGCCTACTCCAATCGACCCGCACGGACCTTGTCGATTTCCAGATGCCGTACGCACATGAGCATGCGCCAACCAAGGACTTCGTCGCTGCCGTCGAGAGCATTAAGCCAACCACGATCATCGGCGTCAGCACTGTCGGGGGCGCCTTCACGCAGAAGGTCGTTGAGGCCATGTCGCGGATCAACGAACACCCCGTGATCCTAGCACTTTCGAACCCGACGGATCACGCCGAATGCACCGCCGAGCAGGCGTAAGTTGGTCGTTGGGCAAGGCGATCTATGCCGCGGGCGTGCAGTTCCCGCCAGTCAACTACAAAGGCCAGGCTCGTCTGCCAGGACAAGCCAACAACTTCTACATCTTTCCTGCGGTTGGCATGGCGATCTTCGCGACGCAGGCGCGCCGGGTTACGGACGAGATGTTCATCGAGGCCGCTGCGGCGGTGGCGGATCAAGTGTCGGCTGAACAGCTCAAGCAGGGTCTCCTGTACCCGCTGCAGTCAAACATCCTTGAAACCGAAATCAAGACAGCGGCGCGGGTTGCGGCGCTTGTTTTTGATTCGAACCTGGCCCGCGTGGATCGTCCGGCGAATATAGAGACATTCATTCGGCAGCACGTCTACAAACCTGAGTACCAAGCCCTCGTCTGAGACAGCACGTGCCGCCTGGTTGGGCGAGACGGTTCCCGCCTGTCGCGAAGCCTTGTAGGATTGATCCGCGAGCGCGTGCTATGCCATCGGGCAATCAAGGCTTTGCCTCATCCTCCTCGCCGAAGGCGTGCTAAAATGTCTAAAGTCGCGGTTACCCAGAATCGAGGCGGCTTTAAGGAGCGCTCATGCAGGTTGTCAAGTATAGACTCCGCGAACGCGGATTGCGGCCACGCCGGACGAAACTCGCCATTCCCGGATGGGCGGGCAACCCCGAACCCCGCACCGATGGCTCGCAAGAATACGCCTGGCATTGCCTTCCGTTTACCGAAGGCGCGCAGTACGGAATCGAGCTATTTTATCCATTCGAGAACGAATTGCGTGTGAGCACGCAAGAAGGGCGTCTGGTCCTCGATGGAGATTTCGGGCCGGACCCCGAAAACGGCCTGCTATGGCCGCCGTTCCGGACCTTTGGCACGGATTTTTATACGTATCAAATACTTCTCGACGTAAAAGTTGGCGAGGGGTTCGCGATCATGATCCAGCCCCATCCGCGCTTTTATACCGATCGCATTGACAGCGTTCCGATTGCCGTGCCGGCGCTCCTAAGGAGGTGGTGGCCAATGATGTCCTTCGTCGTTTTCAAGGCGCCTTCCGAAGGCCGAACCCATATTTTCAGGTCGGGCGAGCCGCTCGCGCAGCTCCTTGTCGTGCCGGCTGAACCCGACTTCGAGCTGGCCGAAATGAATGAAGAGGAGGCCGCCGAACGCGAATTGCAGTCCCGGCGGATTCACGCAAGCCGCGCCACCTTGTCCGCAGACACGCATTGGACCTCCGCGTCAAACACGGTGTTTGACGGCACCTACCGGCATATCCTTGGCGCGGCAAAGGCAAAAGCCAGAAAGAACCCGCCCTAGCCGCCGTCGCGGCCTGGAATCGGTTTCGGTTGGGGTCCTTCTCGTTTTCGGGTGGTGAAAGAGAGCCGCTCAGGCTCGATCACGTATGTACAATGCTGCTACTCATCGTCATTTCAGTAGTAATGGTGATGGTGATGGTGGTGATGATGGTGATGATGGTGACGGTGTCGGTAATAGGGATAGTACGGGCGATAAGGGTGCCAGCGGTGATGATGATGGTGATGGTGATGGTGATGGTACTGCGCCAGCTTTACATTCGGCAGTTGTTGTGGCTCCCGGTCGTTCCGCGCCGCGCTGGCTTCCGCCGCATCGACAGCCCGGAGAAGAGCAACTGCATTGGGTATGGGCTCAAGCAACTCGTCAAACGAGCGCGGACTCATCACCTCGGTCACGCCGGGAGCCCCCGCCGTGGCTGCCCGCGCGGCGTCCAACAGCCCTACGGCTGACACAACGCCAAGCAAGCCAACAATCTTCTTATCCATGATCACCTCCCTAAGACCTTCAGCGTAACGCGACGCCAAAAAAAAGCAACCTAGGGCTAAGCCGTCATTTTGCGATGCTCCGAAGATCCGGAGCAGCGGCTCCGCCGGTGCGAGCCCAGCTCGCGTCCTTGACAGCATCGATCCGCTCGCCAAACTCGCCGCCAAGAGATGAATGGCACGTTGCGATTTCCTGCGGCAGTGACTGAAATCTCAACTTTTTGGCATCCTTGCGTTCCGGTAATGACGCCCCTTGCTTGCGTCGTCGCATCCACGATGAAGCGGCGGTCGAATTTGGTTTGCTTTCATCCACGGACATCATGGCGCTCGAGCGTACTTTTTCGATATTGAAGCCCGATGCGACGCGGCGAAATCTGACCGGAGCGATCAACGCCCTGATTGAAAAAGCGGGGCTGCGCATCGTCGCGCAAAAGCGCGTCCTGATGACCCGCGAGCAGGCGGAGACTTTTTACGCGGTCCATAAGGCGCGTCCCTTTTTTGGCGAGCTCGTCGCGACGATGACCGCCGGGCCGGTGGTCGTGCAAGTGCTCGAAGGCCAAGAGGCGATCGCAAGATACCGCGACGTGCTTGGCGCGACGGACCCCGCGAAGGCCGCGCCCGGCACGATCCGCAAGGAATTCGCGATTTCGCTTGGCGAGAATTCGGCGCATGGGTCGGATAGCCCGGAGACCGCCGTGGCCGAGATCGCGCAATGGTTTTCCGGCAATGAGATCGTGGGGTGAAGGCGCGAACCGGACTTGTTCGATCGGTGGTTGAAAAGATCGAGGCGGACGACCCGCGACCGAGCGGTTTCTCCTACCCATCGAAGGGAACCCGCAAGGGCGGGTGCTCGACCACGGGGCCGCCGCAAAACACGCGATTGTCTTCGACCCGCAGGCGGCCTTCGGCGACGCGGCCAAGCGCGGCCGGATAAATCGCATGCTCTTCGGCGAGCACGCGCGAGGCCAGCGTATCAGGCGTATCGGAATCGCGCACCGCGATTGCCGCCTGGGCGATAATCGGGCCTTCGTCCATGGCGGCCACCACGAAATGCACCGTGCAGCCGTGGATTTTTACGCCGTCCGCCACGGCGCGTTCGTGCGTCTTCAAGCCGCGATAGGCGGGCAGTAGCGCCGGGTGAATGTTCAAAAGCCGCCCCTGCCATTGGCCGACGAACCAGGGCGTCAGCATCCGCGTGAAACCGGCGAGGCAAATCAGCTCGATGCGATGCAATTCGAGCAGCACCTGCATCGAACGCTCGAATTCCTCGCGCCCGGCGTAAATCTTATGGTCGATTACGGCGCAGGCGATGTTGTTCTCCTTGGCGAAGGCCAATCCCGCCGCGTCCGGCCGGTTCGACGCAACAAGCACGATTTCGGCTGGGTAAGACGGATCCCGCGCGCGCTCGATAAGAGCCCGCATGTTGGAGCCGCGGCCCGAAATAAGGATCGCCGTGCGTTTGCGCCGGAACGTCACAACGCGAGCCGCCCGGAATAGACGACCCGCTCGCCTGACTCGATCGCCACGACGCGGCCGAGCGCAACCGGGTTTTCATCGCCCAAGCGGAAGGCGCGCAACACCTCGGCGGCCTTGCCCGAATCGACAATGACAGCCATTCCGATGCCGCAATTGAAGGTGCGCAGCATCTCCGCTCCCGCGAGGCCGCCGGCCGCCGCGAGCCAAGCGAAGACTGCCGGGACCGGGATCGCCGGTAGATCGATTTCAACCCCGAGATTTTTTGGCAGGACGCGCGGAAGATTATCGCGAAAGCCGCCGCCGGTGATATGAGCCAAGGCCTTGACGGCATTGGTCCCGGCCAACACCCGGAGAACCGGCTTGACGTAGATGCGTGTCGGGGTGAGCAGGGCTTCGCCAACGGTTTTTCCCGGCGCGAAAGGCGCGAGGTCGGTCCAGGCGAGGGAGGCTTGCTCGACGATTCTACGCACCAGCGAAAATCCGTTGGAATGCAGACCCGAGGAGCGCAGGCCAAGGACATGATCGCCCGCCTTGACGTCCGCTCGCGGCAAGAG
>JBAUNU010000380.1:0-6098 GCA_049579405.1 Methylocella sp. | reverse complement strand
AGTCAAAGCCGCGGTTGCCAAAGTTCCTGTGCTGCGCCTCGAAATCGTCAAGCGCAGTGACGACCTGAAGGGCTTTGTCGTCTTGCCGCGCCGCTGGGTCGTCGAACGGACTTTCTCTTGGTTCGGCGTAATCGCCGCCTCGCCAAGGATTACGAAAATCTCGGCCTAACCCTCGCCGCCTTCGTCACACTGGCCTGCATCCAGATCGCGATTCGCCGACTCGCGCGATAGTTGTCTTTTGAGTCAGGCTCTTAGCGAGGCATTTTGGAAGAGTTATCAGCATAGAGCCTCATCCATCCTGTGCACAATACCTACGTAAAGTGCTTCCACATAACTGCACCCTGGTAGAGAAGGCGCTTTCGGACAGGAGCGGCCGAGCAACGCTGCGAGTGCCCTGCCTAAGGCATGGTGAGGAGACCACGCGATCGACGCTTTCGGTCGCCATCAATTTTGACAGTATTTCTGTGGATAAGGTGAGCGAGATAGAAGTTGACGTCGCGACCCTCGATGACATCTTGGATGAGTTGCGCTGCCCCTCAGGTGCAATAGGGTTACTAAAGGTCGATGTAGAAGGCCATGAATTGGAGCGAAAAATGTGCTTCAAAGGGGCAGGCCCGTCGTGATGGCTGAATTGGAGCAGCGACATGGAACGCCTGTCGGTGCGGTAAATGAGCTGTTTCGCGAACTTGGATATGGCATATTTTACATGAAGGATGGACAAGCTCATGCCCTGTGGGGGAAATTCGGTCACTTCTTCAAAAGCGCAGATAGGGCGCGCGCATGCTAAGCCATAGGAAAATATTGTTAATTTCGTTTTCATCCCAGGCTATGTTGAGGTCTAAAGGCCTAAATTGAGCGGTGCCGGCTTGGAATCCAGTTGCAATTGGGATTAGCGTAAACTTTGCATTTTTTGGCAATCTTTGCGTTTTTTCAAGAAGCGAATCGGCGATAAAACAGTCGGCTAATGCCTATAACTCAAGTGGGACTTGCGTGTTTTCCCTCAGCGATGCGAAAGCGCATTGCATCTCGAGGACTTGCCTTTTCACGCCTGTCCACCGGGAATGTTTTATGACGGAGGCGTTTGATCAAGTCGTCGCGACGCTCCTGCCGCTTGCCCGGATGCAACGCGAACGCGACTCTTTGCGGGCTGCCTACGCTGCCGGCAGACCCTATCCCCACATCGTAGTGGATGGTTTCTTCGACGAAGCGGTGCTGGATCGGATTGTCATCGAGTTTCCGAAGCGCGACGGACGCGACTGGATCACCTGGGACACCACCAACGAACTCAAGCAAACTTCGCGTGGGATTGGCGGGCTTTCGCCATTCACGCAGCTGTTCTTCATGCAGCTTTGCTCAGAACCCTTCCTAGAGCATATTAGATACATCACAGGCCTTCCGGACTTAGTGTTGGATCCGCTGTTTCACGGTGGAGGGTTGCACGAGTCAGTCCGCGGCGGTTGGCTCAATATCCATGCTGACTGGACCAAGCACCCGGCATTGCCGCTGACACGCCGCCTCAATCTGATCATCTATCTCAACCGGGATTGGGATTTAAGCTGGGGTGGCGATCTTGAGCTTTGCGATCCAGCAAGCAAGACCTGTGGGGCACGGGTTGCTCCCCTATTCAATCGCGCTGTCTTCTTTCCGACAACGAGCGAGACATTGCATGGCTTTCCGTCTCCGCTCACCTGCCCCGGCAACCGCACGCGCAAGTCGATCTCGGTGTACTACTGGAGTCCGGACCCTGAGGCGTTGAAAGAGGGTGCATACATCACCTTCCTCCCGGGCAAAAAGCGGACGCGGATGCGCGCTCTGCTGCGTTCCCTTACGCCCCCCATTATCTTCAAGGCGGGGGGGGCCCTGTTGAGGTCACTGCGCGGCAACAAGTTGCGAGCTATGGGCAAAAGTCGGTGACGAGGCAGCTTATCGTGGTGTTCGAGCTTAGATCTTTGCGTTTTTTCAAGAAGCGAATCGGCGATTAGGATCATCCCGATGCCACCTCGCGTTTCCTTAGCGCTTCCAGTCTACAACGGAGAAAAATTTATTGCAGAAGCAATCTGCTCCATTCTCAGCCAGGACTACGAAGACTTCGAGCTTATCATTACGGACAATGCGTCGGCTGATGGAACTGAGAGTATTTGTCGTGAATTCGCAGCCTCTGATCCACGCGTAAAATATATCCGGAACGAGCGTAACCTTGGTGCCGGACCAAACTTTAATTTGGGTTTTGAGCTGGGTTTGGGAGAATATTTCAAATGGTGCGCTTGCGACGACAAATTGAGCCCCGATTTCATTCGCGCCTGCGTGTCGGTCCTAGACAGGGACCAGGATGCGGTGCTCGTTTACGGTACAACACAGTGCATCGATGAAAATGGACGCCCCATCCCTCTGGTAGGGAGGATGATGCCTGAGCTGGAGGGTGTGGGACCGGCTCGGCGATTTAAAACAGTCATCGCCGAGAAAGGTACGTGCTTTGAGATTTTCGGCCTTTTTCGAAGAGATCCTCTAAAAAAGACAAGCTTATTCCGGCCCTATTATGGCACCGATGTTGCACTTCTTGCGGACATGTCGCTCATCGGTACATTTGTGCATGTTTCCGGCATTGTCTTCTACAATCGCGAGCATTCTTCGAGATCAATCAATCTCGACAAGAAAGAGCGCATACTCTGGCAAAGTACAGATGCCAAGCGCAAATACTCTCTTGAACACATCATTCTTTTGAAGCATTTGATTGAAATTTGCATTCGGCGCAGACAAGCTGTTTCGCCACTGAAGACGTTGGCCACTCTTCTCGTATGGGCCTTGAGACCAATTCAAATCTCGCGATATGCATTAGAGTTGATTGGCATTGGATCACCCTCGGCGCAAAATTGGCTTCGCGGAGCCGGCTGGCGCGTACTGCGCATTTTACACATCGAGTTGCCGTGAGCAATTCAAAAGCCGACGCTCGCTTGTTTTGGCGTCGCCAAAGCGTGTATTTTGCAAGCTGGACGGTTCTCCCAAAGTTGAGCGTTTCTGATTCTCTCCGGTGCACGGATTGGAGATGTTTCGATGCGCGGGCAGCGTGGTTTTTTTGATGTCGATGATCGGTTGAAGCGTCTGAGCGACCATCGGAATAGGAAAGCGCCGTGTTGAGGTCCGGCCGGAACGCCTCGAACTCCACGGCAGCCCAAAAGGCTCGAGCTGGTCGCCGAGATCTTATGACGACATCCTCGATCACTGTTGCTTTGCCTGGAACAAGCTCATCGATATGCCGTGGAAAATCATATCCATCGGAACCCGAGACTGGGCCTATCGGTCATGATCAACGAGACCTGGTATTAGACCGGCACGGAGATCGTGAGCCATGGACGCTGATCGCCTTTCAGATGACCGGAGCCGCCATACCGAAAACTTATTCGCGCCACTTTATGACGCATCCCGAATCTGCGGCCACTGCGGGTTGCGTAAGCAGCGTGAACAGCTTCATTCTGATGGGAATAATCCCTTGATTGCACGAGATTTTTTCGACAAAATCGTCGATCATCTGGGCAAAGTCGGTTGAAGTCAAAGAGCGACAAGATGAAATTGTCCAAACCAAAGCTCAGGCCTACCGCCCCCGTATAGCTTACCTGCGGCGTCGTTAAGAAAAACCCCATGAGATTATGGCACACACCGGCGTCGACCCACCACTAATGGAACTAAAGGGAGTCGCCCCATGAAGCGATTTATCAAGATGATCTTTCGAAAGGCTGGGTATCGTCTGGAGCGTGATTATACCTATTTAGACCTCGTCGACTTCGAGCCATGGCAGAAGGAAATAATTCTTTCCGTTCAGCCTTTCACGATGACAGGTGTCCAGCGAGTGGCGGCTCTGGTGCACACAGTGTGTTACCTCTCACAAAATCGAGTTCCGGGCGCAATTGTTGAATGCGGGGTATGGCGAGGGGGGAGCATGATGGCCGTCGCAAGATGCCTCTCAAAGCTCGGGGACATCAATCGCGAGCTTTGGCTCTATGACACGTTCGAAGGAATGCCGCCGCCTCTGGCCGATGATGTCCGGCATGATGGCCGGCCTGCTGCGGTAGAGTTTGCACAGGGCGACCTTGATTTCTGCAAAGTAGGTTTAGAAGATGTCCGCGCGAATCTTTTTGACACCAACTATCCAATAAACCGAATTCATTTTGTGCACGGGAAAGTGGAGGATACGATGCCGTCATCATTACCTGGAGAGATCGCATTGCTGCGTCTCGACACGGACTGGTATTCATCGACGAAGCATGAAATGCGGCATCTCTTTCCTTTGCTTCACCGAGACGGTGCCTTGATCATTGACGATTACGGCTACTATGAAGGCGCGCGCAAGGCGGTTGATGAATATTTTTCTGAGAATGGTGTAGCGCCTTATCTTCATCGTATTGACTACTCGGCCCGATTATTAGCGGGCGCCGGCCGGAACCGTAGACAGCAAGGTTTTTCATGAAAAGGCTTTGCGAACCCTGATGCAGATGGGAAAGAAGTAATGAAGCTGGGCACCATAGCAGATAGAATGCTTATGCCTTTTAATATGCGACTAATGCGCGCGCGGACGAATATTTATTTGGTTACACTACAACATTTATTTTATAAGTACCATCATGACAACTTCTTTTTTATACAAATCGGAGCTAGCGATGGTCAGGATGCGATTCACGAACTTGTGGTGAGACATAAAATGGCGGGATTGGCCGTAGAGCCTCTTCCAGATATGTTTGCGGAGTTAAGAAAAACCTACCTTAAATACCCGAAAGTGAAATTATGCAATATTGCCATACACAGAACCGAGCGAGAGGTGACGCTATATCGTGTACGAGCAGGTGCAAATGACGTTCCGGGTTGGGCCCATGGAATTGCATCGCTTAATCCAAGCCACTATGAGCGTGTAAACGACGTAAATCGTCAATTTAATAATAGCGAGAAGATCATTGACTTTAATTGCATCGTTCCGGAAACTGTGCGTGCCGAATCGTTAAATACGATACTCAAGAATTATAAAGTTCAACAAATAGATTTATTTGCGGTGGATGCGGAAGGCTATGACGCAGAAATTGTGCACATGCTACTCGAATCTGAGTGTAGGCCTATGATTATCTCGTTCGAGTGGCTGCATTTGAAACCGGATGCCTTTCGTGACCTTGTGATATTGCTGATGGACAACGGATATTGTATTTCCACTTGTGAAGTCGATGCTATAGCTTGGCGGCCATAGGTCGAATTCGATCTACGGCACAGACTAGCCGGGTCCTATTAAGCCGACATTCCCCAGATAGGGCACTGGCCCGTGTAACGCCTTTGTTTGTTCCTGCTCACGGCGCCCCAGCCTCCTGATGCAGCTCGCCGCTTGGCGATGTCGGCCGTCTGCAGCGCCGCGCGTTCTGTCGGTGAATGGGCCGCAAGATAGCGGGCGACCGCAATGAGGATGTGCCGGCCCTCATGAGTGTCACCCCCTCGCGGTGAACTGCCGGACTCCCGCCTCTAGCATCTGATAGCGTGGAAGCCTGCATCTTCGCGCAGCACCGCACGCGCGAGCGTAGTGATCAACGCCTGCGGCGAATGGCCGAGCGTGAGATGCCGTGCCAGAGCCTTGCCGCAAGATCAACCTGTTGCTGCCGGTCAAACGCGTCCAGCAAGGCGGCGCGGATCCTCTCCGCGTCGGCAGGCAAGTCGCCGAGTTGCTCCCCGCCGTCGCCTGGGATGCGGGCCGGTGGCACATTGAGATAGCGAGTTAGGTAAAGCGCCATCGCTCCGTGCAATACGCCGCGCACGATCGCGGTCGGCGGAGGCCATTTTTAAGCACAGATACAATATGTTGAGAGACACAGATAGCGTCGGGTGTACGCGGCGGTGCAATAGTAGGCCACGGAGCGGCAGCATAACGCGGTCGCGCGTGGCGGAATAAAACCCGGCCACTTTGGGGCTGACCTTTTCCGAACATTGATTTCGGAGGGCGGCCGGGATGTTTGCGGTGGAGATTTATGCGGCGGTTCGACGGTTTGTATTTGTCGAGGGGAAGAGCCGGCGCGAGGCGGCGCGGGTTTTCGGACTGAGCCGGGATACGATCGCCAAGATGTGCCGGTATT
>JBAUNU010000379.1:0-5470 GCA_049579405.1 Methylocella sp. | reverse complement strand
GTCATATGCTGTTTGCCGATCTTTTCGCCGACGGTGACGACGATGCGTTTCCAGCCGATCATGGTTCCGAGCCCGAGCGCGAGGGCGACCGAAACCTTCACCCAGTCGGGGATGAATTTGGTCGCACTGTCGAGACCCTGTTTGTAGGCGCCAAGCACCGCGGCTTCCTGCTTGGAAAGCTCGCTCGCCTTGTCCTTTTGCAAGAACCGGATCGCCTCGGAGGCGAGATACATGTCGTTGCGGGTATTGCCCCTCTGCTCCGCCGGGATTTGTGCTATCGCACCATAGGATTGGACCTGGTTCGCGATGTCGCGGATGAGCACCGCGAGAGAGGGGTAGGTTCCTTCGTTGACCTGATGCGTGGTCACGTAATTGGTGACGGCCGGGCGCGGATCGCCGAGCACGCTGTAGCCCGCTGCTTTGGCTTCGACGACCTTCGATGCCGCGAGTGACGTTTGAACGAAGGAGCTTACTTCGCTCTCGGGCAGCACCCGGTTCAGGGCATAGGCGGTTGGCACCGTGCCGATTAGGATGAGCATGATCAACCCCATGCCCTTTTGCCCATCGTTCGAGCCATGCGCGAAGGATACGCCCGCGGAGGTGAAAACGAGTAGCCCGCGAATCCACAGCGGAGGGACGGACTTGCCCTTAGGCTCGGCGTATAGTCCAGGCTTCCTGATCAGGAACTTCATGATGAGGAAGAGGCAGGCGGCGCAGACGAAACCAACAAGCGGGGAGAACAACAGCGCATAACCGATCTCGGTCGCCTTGCTCCAATCGACGCCCGAGGTTCCGTCGCGCCCGCGCATAAGGGAGTTGGCAATGCCGACCCCAATGATAGAGCCGATCAATGTGTGCGAGCTCGACACCGGCAGACCGCGCCACCATGTGCCGAGATTCCATATGATCGCGGCGATCAACATCGCGAAGACCATGGCGAACCCGGCACCGGAGCCAACCTGCATGATCAGTTCGACCGGCAGCAGCGAGATAATGCCGAATGCTACCGCGCCGGTCGAGAACAATACGCCGAGGAAATTGAAGCAACCCGACCACACCACGGCGATTGGCGGAGCCAGCGAGTGGGTGTAGATGACGGTTGCGACCGCATTGGCCGTATCGTGGAACCCGTTGACGAATTCGAAGCCGAGCGCGATCAGCAAAGCGACACCGAGCAGGAGGAAGGGCAATATGCTGGTGACCGGGGTCCCCGATGCTGAAATGTCCGTGTAGACGTTATAGGCGGCGAAGAAAAGCCCGAGAGCCATGATGGCAAGAAAAATCAGGATCGTCCTGATCCCCATCGGGTGATCGAGCTTTGGCCGGGCACTTTCGCTCGGCGCGGACGCAATGACGGTCGATGAAAGAGATGTCATGCGCGCCTCCCTAGCTTGCCAGTGCCTAGGCCTATTCAATGACGCTCGTATGACAAAACCAGTGACAGAGTTTGCGGCCTGCATCCCGGTTTTCCTGAGGGCCGCGCCCGAACATGACGCCGAAGCCGCCAATCTGAGCCTTTTGGCGCGGAGTTTTTATGCCGAGAACAAACGGATGTCGAACCGCAAGCTGAAAGACGAGCTAGGCGTAAAGCTCGCCTTTCCAACCTATCGCGTGGGCCTCGAAGCGCTTTGGGAAGCGGGGGAGGGGCGGTAGCGCCGGGTGCAAACCCGACCCTCCTGTTTTCGGGCATCATGCCGCCCGGCATTTTGTCTTCCGCGATTGCGGTGGGCGGAGTCGGCCAACGGTACTACGCCGGCGGCCGCCCTGGTCTATTTCTTGCCCGAAGCCGCATCGGCGGCGAGCTGCTTCTTGACGATTTTGTCGGGAGCGGTCACCGCGCCGTTGTCTTCCTTGGCGCCCTTCTTGATCTTATCGACGGCCTCCATGCCGGAAATCACCTGGCCGACGACGGTATATTTGTTGTTCAGGAACGCTGCATCGGCAAAGCAGATAAAGAACTGCGAATTGGCCGAGTCCGGATCTTGCGAGCGGGCCATGCCGACGGTGCCGCGCTTAAATGGCTCGGCGGAAAATTCCGCCGGAATATCGGGCAGATCCGACTTGCCCATTCCGGTGCCGGTGGGATCGCCCGTCTGCGCCATGAACCCGTCGATGACCCGGTGGAAGACGAGGCCATTATAGAAGCCGCGCTTCGTCAATGCCTCGATTTGGGCCACATGTTTGGGCGCGAGATCGGGCCGGAGCAGGATCGTGACACGGCCGTCCTTGGTGTCGAGATAAAGCGTGTGTTGGAGGTCTTGCGATGGCGCGGCGGAAAGCCCATTCGAAAACGAAGCAAAGCCGAAGGCCAGGCCCAAGGCAAAACCCAAGCCTAGGACAGCGCGGATCGTCATCCGTTGAAGCGTCATTCTGGTCCGGTCCTTTTAAACAGAGGCAAGCCGCAGGGTCATTTGGTGGGGGGTCGCCGCCCGGCGAGGGCACGCGCGACCGCCTCGGGCACGAATGCCGACACGTCGCCGCCGAGCCCGGCGATCTGCCGCACCAATGTCGCGCTAATATGGCGAACCGCGGGCGAAGTGGCGAAAAACACCGTTTTGATCTCCGGCGCCATCGTTGCGTTCATCGCCGCCATCCGCATCTCGACATCAAGGTCCGTGCTGTCACGAAGGCCGCGCAGCATCAGACTTGCCCCGGCTGCTCGCGCGGCCTCGACCGCGAGACCGGAAAACGTGCGCACCGAAAGTTTGCACGCGCGGGCCGCGAGAGGGCCGGCGCAGACTTTTTCGATCAGACTGGCTCGCTCCTCGACGCAAAACATTGGAGTCTTGTCCGGATGCACGCCGATCGCGACGACGAGCTCGCCGCACAAAACTCCAGCGCTTTCGATGACATCGACATGACCGTTGGTCAGCGGATCGAAGGACCCGGCATAAAGGGCGACGGGGATCATGTTTTCTCCCTAGCCGGCGCGAAATGGCGGGGCGGCTTCAATTCACGCCGAGCTTTTTCTGCAGGCTTGTAGAGGAGGTCGTGTATTGGAACGTCAGCCTCTTGCCTGGGTAGACATAGTGGTAGATTTTTTGCGCCGCCAGCGCGCCCTCATGGAAGCCGCACAAGATGAGTTTCAACTTGCCCGGGTAATGATTGATGTCGCCGATCGCGAAAATGCCGGGGACATTGGTCTCGAAGGTTCCCGCATCGACTGGAACGAGGTTCTCGTGCAAATTCAAACCCCAGCCGGCCACCGGACCGAGCTTCATCGTGAGCCCGAAAAACGGGATGAGCCTTTGGCAAGGGATTTCGTGCGATGCGCCGCTCGTGTCCTTGAGGGTCACGCGGGAAAGCTCGCCCGCTTCGCCGGTCAAGGCGGCAATCTGGCCAAGGCGCAAATCCATCCGGCCGGCGGCGACAAGCTCCCGCATGGCCTTGACGGAATGCGGCGCGGCGCGAAACTCGTCGCGGCGGTGAACCAAGGTCAAATGCTTGGCGGCGGGCTGAAGATTGAGGGTCCAATCGAGCGCCGAATCGCCACCGCCGGAGATCACCACATGTTTGCCGCGAAAATCCTCGATATTGCGCACCGCGTAAAAAACCGATGTGCCCTCGTAGGCCTCGATCCCGGCAATCGGCGGCTTCTTCGGCTGGAACGAACCGCCGCCGGCCGCCACGATGACGGCCTTGCACGCGAAACTTTGGCCGCCGCTGGTGCTGATGCGAAACGACGGTGCTTCGGCGCTCCCCAACACCTCCAGCGACTCGACCAATTCGCCATAATGGAAGGACGGGTGAAACGGCTCGATTTGCCGCAACAACGCATCGACGAGCCCCTGGCCCGACACTTTTGTAAAGCCAGGAATGTCATAGATCGGCTTTTCGGGATAAAGCTCGGCGCATTGGCCGCCGGGTTTCGGCAGAATGTCAATGAGATGCGCCTCGATGTCGAGCAGTCCAAGCTCGAACACGGCGAAAAGCCCGGCCGGTCCGGCGCCGACAATGACCACGCCCGTTTTTATGCTTTCCCTCATTCCTTGCTCCGGAAGAATATCGAAAAGTAGCGGTCTCGTGGCGCCGCTAGCGCGAGTCCGCGCCGTGCTGTTAGCGGCCGGGAACGGCATAGGCTCACGCGATACCCCCTCCGGCAAAACTCCTAGCCCTGCCGGTCCGGGGTGGTGACGACGAGCCCGTCGAGCTCCGGCGTGACCTTGATCTGACAACTAAGCCGCGAATTGGGCTGAACCTTATAGGCAAAATCCAGCATATCTTCTTCCTGGTCCGAAGCCTTGCCGGTGAGGCCCACCCATTTTTCGCCGACATAGACATGGCACGTCGCGCAGGCACAACCGCCGCCGCATTCGGCGGTGATCTCGGGGATCGCGTTGCGGATGGCGTTTTCCATGACGGTGGCGCCTTCTTGCGCCTCGATGGTACGGGCTTCGCCAAAGGAGTCGATATAGGTGATTTTGACCATGGATCCTGCATGTTCGCTCGCCGCGCGGCAAACGAAGGTTTTTTCCGTGGGGGGGAGTTGCCAAGTCTATATTTATGGGTGTTTCTATAATCAAGTGCCCGCCCGGCGAACAGAGCGCCCGGCCGAGTCCCGGGGCGCGCCGCGAACGTGACCTTGTCGAGCGCCAACGCAGGGCAGGCACCGTTCTCGACCCGCTGCTCGATCGGTCAACGGGCCGGCACGGGCTGCTCATGGGCGACGCCTTGGGTGTCCTTCAGCGGGAATGCGGAAGCTCTGGCGTGCCGGAGCGATGACCAGAAGAATTGCCGAGGAACACTCTTGGGTGTATATTTGGGACAAGGAGACAAAACATGATCATTTTTCTGGCTCTTTGGCTATGCGTGCTTTCTGTCGTGGCCATCTACTGTACCATCCCTCCGCGTGGTATGAGGCCTGATATTTACGGAATCGCGCTCTGGATCTTGTCGAGCTGCACGCTCGCAACGTCGGCCGTAATTATCGTGGTCAGCCTGGTCTCGCCACAAGCGATCCATCCAAATTGGTTGGATCCTCGTCTTTCGCCGCCGCATTACTCCTCTTTGCGCAACTAACGGCCAATTCCGGACGTACTGGCCGCGCATCGCCGGCACCGCGTACCATCCCGAATTTTGGCCGGGATGACACGGCCCAATTTCGAGGCTCGCGGCAGGGGACGAGCGATCCCGTCCCGCCAGTGTTCAGGGCCCGGGGCGAAGGCTCAGCTCTGCAACGCCGGCGGCGAGATCGAGGCCAGTCTGCGCCTGAACCGACAAGGGCTGCAACGTGAACGAGCGGCCAGAGCCGCCCACGAGCGCGTTCGCGCCAACTCCGGCCCCGATGGTCGCCGACGCGGTGGCGCCGGCGTAGTCACCGGCGAGCGCCCCGCGCTTGGGTCCTGCGGATGGGGCAAAAACGTCCCAGGCCAAGATACCCCGATCGGTTGCGCCGATATCGAGGCCAAATTTGCGAACCGTGCCGTAATAATGCTCACGATGTCCGCGAGCCGAGGTGAAAACGCATCGC
>JBAUNU010000378.1:0-2258 GCA_049579405.1 Methylocella sp. | reverse complement strand
CACCCAAACAGAGCCGCGCGGCGACGGCCGCCGACGAGCCGCCCGACGATCCGCCGGGCACCAGCGGGGTATTCGAGCCCCGCCGCCGCCAGGGCGAAATCACCGGGCCGAAATAAGAGGTCTCGTTCGACGAGCCCATCGCGAATTCGTCGAGATTGAGCTTGCCGAGCATCACTGCGCCGTCGCGCCAGAGATTGGCGGTGACAGTCGATTCATAAGGCGGCACGAAGCCTTCAAGGATATGGCTGCCCGCCGTGGTCTGCACGCCCTCGGTGCAATAGAGATCCTTAATGCCGAGCGGAATCCCTTCGAGCGGCCCGGCCTCGCCCTTGGCGATCCGCGCGTCGGATTGGCGGGCCATGGCGAGCGCCTTTTCCGGCGTCTCGATGATGAACGCATTTAACGCCCGCGCTTTTTCGATTGCGGCGGTATGCGCGTGCGAGAGCTCGACGGCCGAGAATTCTTTTTGCCGGAGGCTGTCGCGCGCTTCGGCTAGCTTCAACTCCGTGAGGGCGGTCATCTTTGCCCTCACTCCACCACCTTGGGGACGACAAAAAAATGGTCGTCAGAGGACGGCGCGTTGGCCACGATCTTGTCCGGGATAGAGCCATCCGTCACGATATCGGCGCGCTTTTTCATCGGCACCGGCATGACGGACGTCATCGGCTCGACGCCTTCGACATCGACGGTTCCCAACTCCTCGACGAACGCAAGAATGGCGTTGAGCTCGTTCTGCAGATGCGGCACGTCGGCCTCAACGACCTTGATCCGCGCCAGATGCGCGATGCGCCGCACGGTCGCAGAATCGACGGACATGAACTCTCCCTTGGGGTTTTGGGGTGAAACAGGCTGGCTATAGCACCGGGGCCTTGGCGCAAGCAATGCGCGGCGGCGAGCAACATTCGCAACGCTGGTTTTGCGCAAACATACATTCGCGGCGCGTGGAAAAGTACGAAACGGAGATTTGGAGCAAGCGGAAAATTGCGATAGGTTTAAGCTTTAGCCCGTGCGGCTTTTTTAAAAATATCTTTCCGGCTGCGACGGGGCCACACAAGAGCAGGCTACAGCTTGCCCTTCGCCGCGAGGATTTTTTCGCGCTGGCGCTCGGCCTTCTCGATATAGAACGCCGCATTCGTCTTGCGAAATTCTTCGAGAGCCCCATCGGCAGCTTCGAGCGCCTCGTCGAGATGACCTGGCTGGCGGTCCTTGTCGAATAGGGCACGATAAACCAATGCAAGATTCATCTGGGCCATGGCCCATTGGAGCGGCACGCGTACGCGGGTCCATTCCTGCAAGGCTTCGCGATAGGCGGCGACGGCCTCCGTGAGCCGCGCCGTCCCGCTCTCCCGCTCGCCGAGCGCTTGGAGCGCAGCGCCAAGGTTGTTTTGGGTCGTGGCCCATTGGAGCGGCACGCGTTCGCGGGTCCTTTCCTGCAAGGCTTCGCGATAGGCGGCGACGGCCTCCTCGAGCCGCGCCGTCCCGCTCTCCCGCTCGCCGAGCGTTTCGAGCGCGGTGCCGAGGTTATTCTGGGTCATGGCCCAATCGAGCGGCACCCGCGCGCGGGTATTTTCCTGTAAGGCGTCGCGAAAGGCAGTGACGGCCTCGTCGAGCCGCGCCGTCCTGCTCTCCCGGTCGCCGAGGGTCTCGAGCGCAGTGCCGAGACCCACCTGGGTCGCGGCCCATAGGAGCGGCACGCGCGCGCGGGTATTTTCCTGCAAGGCTTCGCGAAAGGCGGCGACGGCCTGTTCGAGTTTTGCCGGTCCGCTCTCCCGCCCGCCGAGCGTTGCGAGCGCATTGCCGAGACTCATCTGCGTCTTGGCCCAGTCGCGCGGAAAGGCGTTGCGGGGCCGCAGTTCGGCGAGATGGCGACAGCGTTCGATCGCCGACTGCGCCGCGGCGTTATCGCCGAATTCATTGCCCTGCCGGTAGAGCGCATCGGCCTCTGCGTTGAGGTATTTCCAGCGTTCGTCGTCATGCCCTTGTGGCACCTTCGCCGCCGCTTCGGCAAAGCGTTGCGCCGCGTCGGGATACCGCCATCGCGTCAGCGCAATATTGCCCTGGCTGGCCTCCATCTTCGCCAAGTTGAGCGCGTGCTTGTCCTCCGCTTCCTGCGCTTGTTGCTTTAGCTTGCCGGCTTCGCGAAAGGCCGCGGCCTCCGACTCCATGGCCCGGCCGAGCAGCGCATCTGCCTCTGCGAGCTGCCCCCTATCCAGCGCGTCTTTTGCTTGTTTGGCGAGTTCAGCGGCATGAGGGTCGTC
>JBAUNU010000377.1:0-3142 GCA_049579405.1 Methylocella sp. | reverse complement strand
GTCCACGGGCACGTGCGCAGCCGCGACCGCACCTAGTTCAGATCGATGACCGCTCGGCAATGAAAGATCTGGCAGAACCACGCAAACACAGGTGCCTGAGGCTCCTGATCGTATAATCAAACGCCCTTTCAGGGACCGGACCAGCGCATCGACGATGTTCAATCCCGTGCTACGGTCTGCCCCGTCCATGCCAATACCATTATCTGACACGATACAACGCCAATTACGGCCGCTTCTGATCATGTCTATGCGAACGACACCATTATTCCGATCGGCAAAGGCGTATTTGCTCGCATTAATCACAAGCTCGACGATGATGAGACCAAGACGCTCGCAGACATCTATGGGTAGCCGCCCCTGATCCACAAACAACTCGAAGCTCGTGTTGGTTGGACTAAGGACTGCACTGGATAAGATACGGCCTAGACGCTCAAGGTAGACGTCGATAGCGGCATCCTCGGCCGTGGGAGTAGATGAAACGGTTCGAAGCAGCTCACTTGCTGCCATGATTTGATTTTCGAACTTCGTCACCGCCCCGCGCACGCGTTGATCACTGAACTTGGAGAAATTGCGTTGAAAGAGGGCCAGTAATATCGTGAGAATATTCATCATGCGATGGTTAGCTTCCCGGACGTCAAGCCCGTCTTCACTCATCTGCCGCGGCTCCAGCATCGTACGCCTACATCGAGAGGTCACTGTTTTATCAGGCGCGGAATCGTGTTTCCTGAATAATCTTGCGATCTAGGAACGTGCTTGCTGCTATTTCGAAGCGAAGGTTGCCTGCAGCCGCATCAAATTCGCACACTGCGGACGCAGCACATGCGCAGCGATCCCTCAGCGCTGTAGTGTCTAGAAGCAATGCGTCTGATCGTAGTGTGCCGGCCGGCAGGCGCGCCAATTTTACAGCTTTCGGAATTGCCCTGGAGACACGCCGACCATCTGGCGAAAGCGACGGGTAAAATGACTTTGATCTGCAAAACCCACCGCAAATGCTACTTCGGATAGGGAGAGATCAGTACGGGCCAATAGCTCGCGCGCCCTTGCGAGGCGGCGCTCTAATACGAAGGTGTGGGGTGTTGTTCCTTCGGACTGCTTAAAGGTGCGGGCAAAATGATATAGTGACAGTTCAGCCGTTGCGGCGAGCGATTCTAGCTCGATGTTCTGATCCAAATGCGAATCAACATAGTCGCGTATGCGACGCAGCGTGGCGGGTGGCAATCCCCCGCGCGCCCTCGACGGCTTGGACACGTGATGGCTGATCGCTAGGGTGTCAAGCCGGGACCTGAGACGCAGCTCTTCGCTCCCGGATTGCGACCATCGAGCTAAGGCCGGTTCGGGCGGCGTGACGATTGCCGGCCAGGATTCGGCGCTTCCACGTGGGCTTACTTCAGTCAGGATATCTCCCCGATCCATGTGCCGGAACATTGCGTCATTCTGTTCAAAGACAGTCCACAGGCCGACGCCCTGCTCCAGACGATCATGCCCAGAACGTGATAGCACGTGGCGAGCACTTCGGTCCGCGCCAATGATCCGCCGGTCACGATCGACGGAAATCAGCATCGCAGAGCTGGACTCATCGGGAAGTCCGACTGCGATGATCCACTCTCGGTGGAATTGTTTTCGGAATAAACGCTCCTCGATTGCGCGCGCTGCTGCTATGGTGAGCGCTCCTGTCAAAGCGTGAGCATGTTCCGACAACTCCGGATCGATGGACGAAACATCCAAAACGCCAAGGAGCTCGCCATTACCATCGAAGATGGGGGCGCCGGAGCAGCTGAGATTGATATGCCGAGCCCGAAAGTGTTGTGAGCGATGAACGGTCACGGGTCGCCCATCGGCAACGCATGTTCCAATGCCGTTCGTTCCTTCGGCCTCCTCCGACCAGACTCCGCCTAGCCAAGTTCCCCAGCGTCTGAATTGCGCGGCTTCGCTTTCCTCGCCACGATGCTCGATCACCAAGCCGTCCTTGTCGCACAGCAAAATCACATAGCGGGCAGGCCGAACAATCTTGTAGAGATGGTCGAGTTCTGCCCGCGCCACCTCTATGAGTTGTGACAACGCTTCTCGCGTAACCCGAAGTTCGCCGACTGTCAGAATTCGTGGGGGTTCGCGTGATCCAGGATCGACGCCATGTGCGTTCGCAGACCTTATCCAGGACTTCCAGACAACGCCGTTCGTTGGGGGTCTGGTTAGGCCTTCTACAACCGCTAAAACCCAATCAATATGGTGGGTCTTCGCTCTGGCCATCGGCGTCCCTCATCTAGAAGACGAAAGCGCATCGGTCACGGCGCCGACGGGTACAGCGAGTGTCTTGAAGACGGTCGAGCGACACTGTCTGAGCACCGCCTAAAGGCCAAACCTCGTCAGCTGAAGGATCATAGTCGTAAAAGAGTTGGAAGGATACACCGGCCTCCCGAGAAAAAAATCTCGAACACGGAGTGGTCAGTATGTGGACCCAACTGGCAAATTCGCAGTCTTGACCTCGAACCGGCCGGTCGTGGAACACGGCGCGCAATAACGGCAAAGTGCGCCGAGACCGATGATGCTACGGCGACTCCGTGTCTCTGCCAGCAGGTCGGCTTCTGGTTTCAAAGGGCAATCCTTGCTTAGCCATGCTACAAGGTGACGGCGCCGTCCTGGGCTCATCGCCCGCCGCGCGGCGATTTCCTAACCAAAAGGAAACCTTTTCGGCGTCGGCAGACGGGACCATCATTGATTGTGGCTTCGAAGGGGGGCAAATCCCCATTCCGGACCTGCGCGCTCTCAAGCTGTCCGATCAACGGCCCGCGGATGGCCGCACCCCGCAGCCAAATCAAGACGGACTCAAATCGAAGATTGGGCCATCTACCCTATGGCGTCGACGCCAGAACCCCCGCCGACCTCAAGGCCCCGGCGATTTCGGCAGATGAGTTTCACCGCAAAGTCGCCGAGTTAGCCATACGATCGAGCTCGGCGACGAACGCGCGGGAATTGGCGTGACGGCTCTTCGCGTCGGCGAACCGTGCGTCCGCCGCTAGGTCGGGACGCTCGATCGCCTTAACGAAGGGGGGCCAATTCTTGTCTTCCTCGACGAAGCTAAGAAGCACCCAACGATTGTCGGACGTTCGGTAGCTGCATCCGACGAGGGGGCTTGGCGGGCTGT
>JBAUNU010000376.1:0-3244 GCA_049579405.1 Methylocella sp. | reverse complement strand
CTGCGGGATCACCCTCGTCGCGGTCGCGCGGGGCCAGGATTTCGAAGTCTTCACGCACCAGCAACGCATCATCGGCCGGGCCGCGCATCATGTCGCATGACAATTCGCCCAAGAAGCTTATTTATATGGCCAATCAAATCGGAAAATTCTTCGCGCCCCAGGGGCATGAAACGGCGGTCGCCGGGATCGCCAATCATCTCACCAAATTCTGGGACCCGAGCATGCGAAAGAAAATCCTCCAGCATTTGAGCGAAGGCGGCGAGGGGCTCGATCCGCTCGTCAGGGAAGCCGTGGAAACGCTCAGGGCCAAACAGTCCGATGACGCCGGATATTTCGGTTAACCCGCATGCGCGGCCGTAACCGCCCGAGGCCGACTTGGCGGGCAGCTTTCGTTGGCGGCATGCCGCCTTTCATCAACAACATGATCCGAGCTACTTGAGCCGGCTTACAAGTTGTGCGGCGTCACTATGATGCTGCTCGAACAATGCGAGCCCACTTTGTAGCAAGCTCTTAACCTGGCTGTTTTGCGCCGATGGAATCAGGGTCGTTTCCAGCGCCCCAATAACGAACACGTGGTAAGCGAGCTCATTCTAAGCATACGCCTTGTCAAAGGCTTGGCCACTCAATTTCGAGAGGTCCTGCGCGTGTTCGGCCCCCGCGCCCGCCAAAGATTGGCTGATGGCGTTATCATGTGGATTGATATTCAACTTGGCAAGTGACGACAGGGTCGCCTTGTTTGCGGCCGTGTAATCCCTAAGTGTTGCGTTGGCAAAGGCTCTGACGGCATTGTTAGATGAGTTGGTTAAGGCGAGATTGGCAGCGGCGATGTCAACCTGTGCTGCCGTGTAAAAGACATGGGCGATCTGAGAATCGGTCAGGCTTTGGGCTGTGACGCTCGTCCCAGCAAAGCACATGACGATGATGACGAGCCAGTACCGAATGCGAAACATGTGCCCTCTCCTTTACGATTGGGGTCTGCGTATCGCCGAATCTCCACGAGACGTTTGGATGGTACCTTCGGTGGCCCGCTTACTTAGCGAGCGCCCGAGAAAACCCTATTCTCGTGAAGAGTCTTTCACGGCTAAGCGATTGTGCCGCGAACCTTTCGCCTCCGACAAGCCTTTTCTTCATGGACGTCGCGTTAATCTTCTGGCAACATCTTGATCGCTCGTAGGGCATTGCACACGCAGCTAAATGTCGCGACGTGCGTCGCGTCCGCTGCGCCCTGACATTCCCGGCCAAAACGCCTGGCCGGTATTTCTACCTGAGCGTTGCCTTGTGGGTAGGCTGAACACAAAGACAACAAAGGTTGTGGCCGCGGTAGACCATTCGCCGTCTTTTCGGCAATTGGAGGTGCAGATGAAAACTATGCTTCGCTGGACGTCGGCTCTCTGGATGCTTTCAGTTTCGACCATGGCTTCTGCTGGAAGTCTACCGACCGGTTTTACAGTTGGTTACAACGAAGCTTGGATCGAGAATAATTACGCCAACTGGCTAGCGTCCGACCCTCTTTTCGGCGAACCCTCTGCATTCAATAATGGCAGCCTCGTGAGCCCTATGTTTTTGGGAATGGAGGCAGGTAACACCAAGATTGTGAGGATTTGGCTCTTTCCCGCTCTGCAAGGCATTTGCGTTAATACGTCCGTTCCAGGCACCTGCCCGGGAGCGACACAGGGCTTAACAAGTGAATTTGTAGGAAATCTAAAAGCGCTGTTTATATTGGCACAAGCCAATAACCTAAAGCTCTACATCACCGCCCTAAACGCCAATGATGCGAATGGGGCGACTCCTAGTAATTGCCATCCCACGCAATCATGGTGTCCTACGGAATACACCTACTACCAGAACCTGTTTTCCAATAGTGGTGGCGCGACGACGGCGTACGAAAATAACGTACTGGCTCCGATTTTAAACCTCATGAGTCAGTACCAGGATGTCATCTATGGCTTTGATCTGATCAACGAGATAGAGGCGGCAATAAACGCAGGCTTTTTTTCTTCCTGGACTGGCGCCCGCGCCTGGATCCAGAACATGACCAAATATGTAAACACTCAGGCCTCGTGGTTGCCGGTGACATCAACCGCAGGCTGGGGTTACGCTGTCCAGGAAGTCACCCTGGGACTCTTTTCGGGGCTAGGCCTCAATTTTTACGATGTCCATATCTACTTGGACTCGGGCAAGTATTCGGGTCAAACCGCGCTATGCTCCAAAACGAAGTCCGATAAGCTTCAGATCGTTTTGGGTGAATATGGCCAGAAATCAACGACCGTTAGCGACACCATCCAGAACACAGCGACGACTAATTTCCTAAATGGGGCAAAAAGCAGCTGTTTTTCATCTGCGCTTGCATGGAAGTATGAGACCTTGGGCTCGATCCCACCCTACTTGTCATATCTGTATATCACCAGCAGCGGAGCTCTTTCAACTGCGTGTACGTCGACTCAAATGGTGCCGGGTCCTGCATGCCCTCGTCCAGCCTACTTCACTATTAAAGACTTCGACCCATAGCCCCTTCGCGTCAGAATTCAGGCTCCCGAGTTTTCAGGCCGCGCTGGTCATCGAAGCGTTTCCGGTGCCGGCTTCGCCGTCTATCTCCGCGCCGGTTCAGTTCTCCATGTCCTTCGACGTACCGCCGGTTCCGTTGCCGTTGCTCTATCGGGTCGAGGAAAAACGAAAACAACTAGGCATGACGCAAGCGGAAATGGCTCGTATTCTCGGCATAAACCAACCACACTATGCGAACGCATTGCGCGGGCATGACAGTTTAAGCTCGTGGTCTTGCGAGCGGGGCATTTGGCAGAAGATCTTCGCGGCCGTTGCATCTCCTTTCGAGCCGCCGAAACCAGCCGCGCTGGATAGGAGCCATGCCAAGGTCCACCGCTGCGCCCCCTTCGCCCGGGGGTGCCGATTTTGACGCCGGGCAACCCGGCCATTGCATCATGGCGCAAGAATGCGTCAGCTTGATCCCCGGCAGAGCTTCTGGCCGGCAAAGGTTATGGCACGGATACGTTTCGCGCGTTTCTCAAACAGCAGAAAATACGCCCCGTCATCCGGGGCAAATCCAACCGCAAGAAGCGCATCCGGCACGGCAGGAAAGCCGATAAGAACTCCATGTCATCGAGCGCTGCCTTGGGAGGCTCAAGGATTTCCGGCGCATCGCCGCTATGATAAGCTCGCGCAAAGCTTCTTTTCTGCACTTCGCCGCGATCTTGGCCTACTGGATCTGAATTAACCGGGTCCAGAC
>JBAUNU010000375.1:0-10005 GCA_049579405.1 Methylocella sp. | reverse complement strand
GTTGCGGGTCGATGCAATGTGGATCGATAGTGGCGGCTTCTTGTGGATGCCAGCGGCTCAGCTGAATCGGGTGTCCCCGTTCCAAAACGGTAAGTCAAAGGTCCAGTTTCCTGTACGTGTTTACAAGATGCAGGTCGGAGTGGGTCCACCTCCGATCGATCGCGCTTGAAAGGACAGCTTGCATTTGTCTTGAGCTGCCCCCGGCAAGCGTGGCGCGTCTGACAACGCGCAGCGTGCGAGGGAGGCGCCTGCCCACTCATCTGGCTTAAACTGACTAAAATCATGCTTTAGCGCGTAACCCAACCACGGCAAGCGCCGCCAATCCCGCCGAGATCAGCGCGTTCCACGCGGCTAGCGACAGGCCAAGAATGCGCAGCGCCGGGGCATCGCACCGGGTGACCTTGACGGTTTGCAATTGTTTCAGGAAGTCGGCGGTTGAGCGTGCGCGATCGAGCGGCCCGGTGCACTCTGCGGGCCCAGACCAAAATCCCCATTCCACGCCGGCGTGATAGGCGCCAAAAATCGCGCTGGCCGCGAAAATCAGGGCGAGAATCGAGAAGGCCGCGCGCAACAAACTTCTTGGTCCTCGCGCGGCGAAGAAGACCGCGAGACCCGCGAACGGAATTGCGGCATAATAGGGAATGCGCTCCTTGAGACAGAGGTCGCAAGGCGCATAACCGAGAGCCTCGAAGAGAAAAGCTCCCGCGATTGACGCGACCGCGATCGCCAGAATCACCAGTGCAATGCCAAGGGGAGCGCTTATGCGCATCGCAGCGGTCATATCAGGCGAGCGGCGATCCAAAAGCCCGCGACGATGGCAACCGCAAGGATTGCCAAAAACCAGCCAAAATATTTGTCAAGCAAGGCCTTTACCGGTTCGCCATAGCGCCTCAGAAGCACCGCGATGAAGAAAAAGCGCGCGCCACGCGTGAGGAACGATAAAAGAACGAAGAGCGGCAGACTATAGGCCAGAAGCCCGCTCGTGATCGTCACGATCTTGAACGGAATTGGCGTCAACCCCTTCAAGAGGATAACCGCCCAGCCCCACTGCGCATAAAGCGCGCGCATTTCATCGACGCGCGCGCCGTAGCCGTAAAGGTTGATCAGCCATTTTCCAACCGTTTCGTAAAGAAGCGCGCCGATCGCATAGCCGAGCAGGGCGCCCGCGACCGA
Organism: Methylocella sp.; assembly: GCA_049579405.1. Classification (GTDB taxonomy): domain Bacteria; phylum Pseudomonadota; class Alphaproteobacteria; order Rhizobiales; family Beijerinckiaceae; genus Methylocapsa. Next base: position 8,832 of record JBAUNU010000375.1, on the reverse strand, counting down.
TCCCCCCGTGCAGATCAGCGCATAGACCCATGCGCGCTTCGGCTTGGCGAGCGACATCGGGATCAAAATCGTATCCGGCGGCAATGGGAAAAACGAGCTCTCCGCGAAGGCGATCACGCCGAGTGCCCAAGGCGCGTGCTGGCTCTCGGCAAGGCTCAGGGTCCAACGATAAAGTTTTTGAAACATCGTTCCTATTTTTGAAAGGGCCGTGGCTCATGGAACGCGGCGGCGGTGAGACGTCGCGATCTTTGCCCCATCCATGCCTAGAACGCAATTCGTCGCTCAGGCGATGGTGTCGACGACGCCGCCATCAACGCGCAGCGCAGCGCCGGTGGTAGCGGAAGCCTGTGGCGAGCAGGCATAGACGATCATATTGGCGACTTCCTCGACGCTCGCCGCGCGCTGGATGATTGACGACGGACGGATCGCCTTGACCATGGCCGCGCTGGCATCCTCCAGCGATTGCCCGGCCACCATCGTATTCTTAAACATCTCAACCACTCCCTCCGTGAGCGTCGGTCCTGGCAGCACGGAATTGACCGTCACGCCGCTTCCGGCGGCGCGCTTGGCGAGACCACGGGCGATAGAGAGTTGCGCCGTCTTGGTGAAGCCGTAGTGGATCATGTCGGCGGGAATATTTAGCGCCGACTCCGAGGCGACGAAAACAATCCGGCCCCAGCCCCGGCCGATCATTGCCGGCAGATAGGCACGCGACAGGCGCACGCCGGACATGACATTGACCTCGAAAAAGCGCGTCCATTCACTGTCGGGAATCGCGAAGAAGTCCTGCTCTCCATAGACTCCGAGATTGTTGACGAGGATCTCGCAGCTCGGGCGCTTTGCGGCCAGAGCGTTGCAGCCGCCTGCATTACCGAGGTCACCCGCAAAACCGGCCACCTCAGCCCCAGGGGCAGCGGTGCCGACGGCCTTGACCGCCCGTTCGACAGCTTCCGGGGTGCGGCCGTTGACGACAACTTTCGCGCCCGCGGCTGTGAGTCCCTTGGCTGTCGCGAGGCCAATGCCGGCGGTCGAGCCTGTGATGATGGCGGTTTTTCCAGAAAGGTCGATTCTCATGTCAACTCCGCGAGGTGGAGGCCTGCTAACGTTTACGCTCGCTCGGCTGGTAGGGCTGGATCAGGAAGTTTGTGCTATGACGATTTCGGTGTTTGTTTGCCGCCGCCCTGCAAATTGCCTTATGGAAACGCCGGCATGCGCTGCCGCTGGATCGGAACAATAGTGACATTGAACCTTTGCGCCTCCGTGATTTCCGCCGGCCCCGCCCTGCGCCGGACCGGCGTGCCGTGGCCGGACACTTTGCTCGCGCGCGTCGAAGCGCTCGCCTTGATCGAAACCCTGAACGCAAGGCTCCTTTGTGCCTCCTGTACCGCGACCGATGTTCTCACCAAATGGTGCGCCGATCACAAACTGGCGAGTGAACCCGTGGTCCATGCAAGGCGGATCACTGGTACGGAGAAGCCTGTCTCGCCGGAACAGCGGCAAAGGCTTCAAGCCGGCCCCAAAGAGGAGGTCACCTACCGGCATGTCGAGCTTACCTGCGGCGGCCACGTCCTAGCCGAAGCTGACAATTGGTATGTGCCAAGCCGGGTCGGGCCGGAAATCAACCGTCTGCTGACAACAACCGATACACCTTTCGGCCGGGCGGTGCGGGGTTTGATGCCCGTCCGGGAGAATTTATCGGTCGAAATGCTATGGAAATCACTCCCCGACGGATGGGAACTGGCGCCGCCTCCGGCTGATAGACCAGGGGAAGCATTGGCGATGCCCTGGCGGCTTTTCCAGCATCGCGCTGTCATTTATAATGATAAGCATGAGCCTTTTTCAGAGGTCAGAGAAATTTTTACGCGCGAACTGCTGGCTTTTGGACCACCTTAAGGGGTCATGGCATGGTCTCAATGGAGCCGGTTTCTCAGGCTCTATCCAGCTTCCTGCGGCATGCCGCCGCGTCCCATGTCTTGGCATCGCTGCGCAGCCTCGCCCGCGCGGCGGCAGACACTGTGTTCCCGCCGGCTTGCCTCAATTGCCGCCAATCCACCGGGGCCATGGGCTCGCTCTGCGCCGCCTGCTGGGCGCAGGTTCGTTTTATCGAGCGGCCCTTTTGCGAGCGTCTAGGCACGCCCTTCGCCATGGATCTCGGCAGTGAAGGGCTTCTATCGCCCGAGGCGGTCGCCAATCCTCCGGTCTTTGCCCGCGCCCGGGCGGTTGCCCATTTCGAGGATGGGCCGGTGCGGCAATTGGTGCATCGGCTGAAATACAGCGACCGGATGGAATTAGCCAAACCGCTCGGGGCTTGGATGGCCCGCGCCGGCAACGAACTCTTGGTCGAGGCCGATCTCCTCGTGCCGGTCCCTTTGCATCGCCGCAGGCTTGCCGCCCGCCGATTCAATCGGGCCAATTCCTTGGCGCAAGCGATCTCCGCGGAATGCGGCGTCCCGGTTGATCCTTTCGCCCTCGCGCGCGTCAAGGCGACGCCGTCCCAGGTCGGGCTTTCGCGTTCGCAGCGGGCGCTCAACATGCAGGGGGCGTTTCAGGTGACCGAAGGGATGGAAGCAAGCGTCGAAGGCCGCGCGATTGTCCTGATCGACGATGTCATGACCTCGGGGTCAACCGTCAATGCGGCGGCGCGCACGCTGTTGCGCGGGGGTGCCAAACGCGTCGATGTCTTGGTTTTCGCCCGGGCGGTTTAGAAGCGGGCGCCGTCTAGGTCATCGACTCATTAAAGCGCATCCAGATTCGAAGTGAAGCGAGTTTGACGCCGGCGAGGAAGTTATCGGGCGTTTTGTCGTAGCGCGGGGCTACGGCGCGGTAGTGTTTGATTTTGTTGAAGAAGCGCTCGACGAGGTTTCGGTATCGGTAAAGGTAAGAGCTGAAGGCCGGGACATTCTTGCGGTTTGGCATGGGCTTGATGTTGGCCCATGCGCCGCGTTCATCGAGGCTTTTGCGCAGCTCGTCGCTGTCATAGGCGCGGTCGGCCAGGAGCGTCTGGCCCTCCACGAGAGCACCCCGCATGTCGCGAGCGCGGCGCCCGTCATGGGCCTGGCCTTCGGTCAGTTTCAAAGCAAGCGGCAGGCCGGCGGCATCGACAAGCGCATGGATCTTTGTCGTCAGGCCGCCCCGCGAGCGGCCCATGCAACCGGATCGATCGTCTTTTTTTTGGCGTTGGCGGCGTGCCGATGCACGCGGATCGAGGATGCGTCGATCATCTGGATATCGCCATCGTAAGCCTTTGATACAGCTTCCAAAAGCCGATCCCAGACGCCCGCCTTGCGCCAGGTCGTGTGCGGACCCTAGCGCTCCGGAATGTCGGCCCCGGGCGCGCCCGTCCGCAGCCGCCAGAATATCCCGTTCAACACGCGCCGGTCATCCCCCCGCGCGACGCCGCGCGGCTTGTTCGGTAGCAGCGGCGAGATCACCGACCACTCGAAATCCGTCAAATCAAAACGCGCCATTTCAACCTCCATGATCTGAAGGTTGAATCACCCTCTTGCCGATTCGGGAATCCTCTTTATGAGATCATGACCTAGCGCAGCCGCGTGTGACCTGACACCACGCTGAATGCCATGGTTGTGGTTTTGCCATGCCGGGGCGCGGCGGCTCGCGTCCTGTGCCAATGGCCATGTCTTGCCCAGCCGTGCCGCGTCCAACCATGCCTGCTCGCGTGGCGGCGGCCGTGGTGCGAATCCCTCAGCGCGACCATGTCGGGATGGCCGTTTCCAGTTGCTGTCTCGGCGTCCTGCCTATCCCTTTCCACGCCGTCTCCGGTGGCGCCGTGGCCGCGGGCGAGGGGACCGAACACGGCCAGGCACTGATTGTAGGCGTCCGCCGCCAGAATTTCCTCGCAGTCGCCGATGCTGCGCGGAGTGGCGTTCGCTTGAGCGGGGGCCGCGACCAGCGCGGCTACGAAAACGGCTGTAAACATGGATCGCAAGGGTTCATCCTCTGAGGCTCGCGCCGGTTTTCTTCGCGACCTCGGCGACGATCCTGCCGGCTGCGGCATCGATGTCGGCATCGGTCAAGGTTTTTTCGCGCGGTTGCAAGGTGACGGATATGGCGACCGATTTCTTCCCTTCGGGTATGCCCTTGCCTTCATAGACATCGAAAACGCCGGCGTCCGCGACGAGCGCGGGTTCGGCCGACGCGGCCGCCTTCACGATGTCGGCCGCCTTCACGGTTCGATCGGCCAGGAAAGCAAAGTCGCGTTGCACGGGCATGAATTCCGTAAGTTCGAGCTTCGGTTTGGTCTTTGTGGACCGCGATTTCGGCGCCGGTATGTCATTGAGAAGCAGCTCGAAACCGGCGACCGGCCCCTCGGCGCCAAGGGCTTGGAGGTTGCGCGGATGGATCTCGCCAAACGTGCCAATGACATTTTTTGGCCCCAATTGGAGGGTGGCCGAGCGGCCAGGGTGAAACCATGCCGGCCCGCCGGAAATGAGCTGCAATCCGCGGGGCGGCACGCCAAGCGCCGAAAGAAGAGCGAAAGCGTCGGCCTTGGCATCGTAGAGATCGACCCCGGCGGGCGGCATCGACCAATGCCTCCCGGTTCCTTTTTCTTTTGCCATGCCGCGGCGGATCGCGCTGGCCGCGATCTTCTGACCTTCCGCGCCGTCGCTCAAGAAAATTTGCCCGACCTCAAAAAGGGCGACATCGCCATGGCCACGGTCGGCGTTGCGTTGCGCCGCCGCGATCAAACCTGGCAGCAGACTCGGCCGCATGTCCGAAAGCTCCGCGGCAATCGGATTGGCGAGCGAAAGAGAAGAAGCGCCGCCGCCAAACATCAGCGCGCGCTGGCGCGAAACGAAGGACCAAGTCACCGCTTCGACGAGGCCGTTGGCGGCAAGCGCCCGTTTGGCGCTCCGCACCCGTTTTTGCAGCGGCGTCAGCAGGGGTCCTGCGAGATGTTGGCCGCACGCACCGGGCATTTGGACTGGCGGAACGCGATCGAGTCCCGCGATCCGCACGATTTCCTCGACGAGATCGGCCGTGCCGTCGACATCGGGCCGGAACGAGGGCACCTTCACGACCACCTCACCGGCGGTGCCGGCAAAATCGGCGAGCTCGAACCCAAGGCTCTCGAGAATGCCGGCCATGTCCGAACTGTCGAGATCGAGCCCGGTCAGCCGCTTCACCTCGCTCCACGGAAACATGATGCGCCGGCCGGGCCGCGGAATGCGCCCGGCAAGGGTGATTTGCGAGACAACCCCGCCGCAAAACTCAACCACCAGCCTCGTCGCAAGCTCCAGCCCGGGAAGGCAGAATGCCGGATCGACACCGCGTTCGAACCGGTAGCGCGCGTCCGAATGAATGCCGAGCCTGCGTCCGCTGCGTGCGATATTCGCGGGATCCCAAAGCGCCGATTCGATCAGCACATCGGTCGTCGCCGCGTCGCAGCCCGAGGCTTGGCCGCCCATGATCCCGGCCAGGGATTCGACGCCCGCGTCATCGGCGATAACCACATTGTCCGCGTCGAGCCTGTAGGTCCGGCCATCGAGCGCGGTGAGTTCCTCGCCCGGCTTAGCGCGGCGCACGGTGAGATTGCCCTTGACTTTTTTTGCGTCGAAGACGTGCAACGGCCGGGCCCGGTCGAAGGTGAGATAATTGGTGATATCGACGAGCGCATTGATCGGCCGCAGCCCGATCGCCTTGAGCCGCCTCTGCATCCAATCGGGACTTTGCCCATTGCGGACGCCTTGCACGAGGCGCAGCGCGAAAGCGGGCGCGAGATGCGCGTCCCGTGGCGCGAAATCGAGCCGGACCGCGACCGGACAAGAAAACCCGCCCGCGACCGGCGCCTCGGCCTCGCTCTTCAGCTTGCCGAGCCCCGCCGCCGCGAGGTCGCGGGCAATTCCGTTGATACCCGCGGCGTCGGGGCGGTTGGGCAAGAGATCGATCTCGACGACCGGATCATCGAGCGATGCCCATTGCGCATAAGCCGCGCCGACAGGGGCCGCGTCCGGCAGATCGAGAACGCCATCATGATCATCAGACAATTCGAGCTCGGCGCCCGAGCAAAGCATGCCGTTCGATTCGACGCCGCGGATAACCCCCTTGCCGAGCGTGATCTTCTTGCCCGGAATATAGGCCCCTGGCGCGGCAAAAACCGACTTCATGCCGGCCCTCGCATTGGGCGCGCCGCAGACGACCTGCACCAGGGCGGCGCCCCCAGCATCGACGAGACAAACCCGCAGGCGGCCGGCATTGGGATGCGGCTTCGCCTCGACGACGCAGGCGATGACGACATCCTTGAGCGCTAGAGCCTTGTCGTCGACGTGCTCGACCTCGAGGCCGATTTTGGTCAACGTGGCGACGATCCGGTCGAGAGGGGCATCGGTCTCGATATGATCCTTGAGCCATGAGAGGGTGAATTTCATCGTGGTCTCAAAAGCGGCGGGCTTGAGCGGAACGAAGCGCGTATCGCCACCACCCCTGATTCCGGTTTCAGGTTTCTAGAGCTTTTCCCGGCCGAGAGAAATTCCTGGTCAATTCAAATGGACCAATCAAGCGGCGCCATTGCCACGGGGCGTTTCGGACGCGGCCCCGCCGCCGGTTCCCTCGCCGCCGCTTTTTCATCCGTGCCGGCGACGGCATAAGGGCGATAGGGCGCCTTGTCTCGAACAAATCCCGCGCCTAAACCTTGGCGCGCCTCGTCTTGTTTTGGATTCAGCCAGATTTTCGTGCCGAGCTCGGTGGAATTGTGAACATCGAGAGCTTGATAGAGCTTTTTGGTGTGATCCGCGACCGAGGAGCGTTGGAGGCCGAGTTCATCCGCAATCTCCGGCCTCTGCTTACCAAGGGCAAGATGAATTCCGACTTTCGTCTGCGCCGGCGTCGCGCCGCTTTCGCGCAGCACGCGGGCGGCGTAGGCGATCGCGTGTTCGCGCAATTCGATCGTCACCGCTATGAGACAGCCTTGCGGATCCCTAGCTGCGTCTTGCGGCGGCGTACCCGCCGGCACGAGCCATTTCGCTTCGACCGTGAGAACGCCATAAGGGGTTGGGATCCGCATGCGAGGCGGCGTGTTGGAAGTGCCATTTGTAGCACCGGTGATCTGCCGGAGAATCTTCAGAACCGGCGCGGGCAGCCTGTCGCTGACCGGCACGAATCGGGTGTAATTGCTCGGCTCCCCCGTGAGAATTCTGAGCAGAGGTTCGAGGCCGCTGGTCTGGTAGACGATCCTCCCATCGGACGTCAAGACCATATGACCGCTCAGTACAGATGCTCCTGCTATGCCTATTGGAGCCTCATCCTCATCCTCCTGGCGCGAACGTTCGGACGGAGACCGCCGGAATGCGTGTGCGAGCCAGGGCCGGATCCGATCGAGGAGCTGAAGGTCGTCCACCGTAAAGCGGCGCGCGCCGCGATGACGCGTGAGGCTGACAAATCCAATGGTCCGGCCGCCATCGCCGATCATCGCGTCCAAAAGCCAGCAGGAATCGAGCGGTGCCTCTATTTCCCGGTAATAGCCACTATGCAGGTAATCGCCGCCCTGCCGGTGCAACGCCCAACCGAGGGCCACGGCGCGGACCCCCGGGACCCACAGAGACATGAGGGACGATGGATCATCCATGAACCGCCATAAACGCTCGCGGAAGATTGCGGAGCTCGCGGGGTTTTCGGAGTGGCCGCCGGTGATCGTGGCATCTGGCGCAACAAGAGCCAGGCGTGAGCCGCCATGTGGAATGATCTCGTGCAGCACCGGAACAACCGCGACCATTGCGCTCTCGGGCGGCAGCCCGAGGCAGCACAAAGCCTTGAGATGCTCGACCGCACCCATCGGTTCCTCCCGCCGGCGTTGACGCTACTGTCCGAAACAATAGCAGTCTTCGCGTCGCCTGAACAGGGGGGGCGGGCTAGCGACGTGTGCGATCGATTTGCATTGTTGTCGCATCGGACATTTATCCAAATTCGGAAGAGCGGTGATCGCGACAGCGGTTCACCTCATAAAAAAAGAGATGATCAATCATGGCTAACGAAAAAGGTCATCTGATCAAGGCGCCGCCGAGAGTCGCGGCGCCGATATCCGCGAAGACATCCCCCAATCAGGGGGTGCGGGAACGAACCGAACCACTTATAACATTGGCATTTAAAGCATGAAGCAATTTTTCCCCGTTGCCAGTCAGTCTCCAGGGCTGGCAACGGGGGCTCATTTCCGATTCCGCGCGATTGCGGGAGGCTGGCGAAGGCCGGAATGACCCGACCGGAATATTCCAGATCTGAGGTTATCAAGAGAAGATCATGATCACGAGGTTTAGATCCCGCGACGCGGCCGGGGCGGCGGCGAGGAAATTAACCCATCTGGTTCCCGGCCATGATTACGAAGCATGGCCGGATCGGGGCTACTGGCGTCTCGTCATGCGTTATCGCGATGATGACGGCCATCTCCGTTTCAAATTTGCGGGGCCTGAGGACCGCTCATGCAAAAAATCCGGGCTCCCTCAAGCGTCTCCCGGCCAGCGCAGCCGCCATGTTTTTAACCCGGAGCGGGGGTTCACCCCTTCCGCGATCTTGGCAAATCCCTCGCGCGCGTAAAACGCAAGCGCGCGCGCATTGTCCTGATTAACATCGAGAACGAGACCGTTCGGCGAGAGCCGGCGTGCCTCATTAAGGAGGAGCCTTGCCGCGCCGGTTCCTTTCGCCTCCGGCGCGACGGCGAGTTGATCGAGATAGGCCTTTGCCGGGTCGAAGGCCACGAAGCCGAGGAGCCGGTTGAAGCCGTCAACAGCGCAGATTGTGATCGCATTGGCCGCCTGCAGCGCCTGCAAATGATCGAGAAACCACGGCCGCCGCGCCTCGAAATCGATGTCCGGCATAGCCTCC
>JBAUNU010000374.1:0-4999 GCA_049579405.1 Methylocella sp. | reverse complement strand
ATCTTCGTCAGGCCCTTGTCGCGCAATTCATAATCGAGAGCGACGTCTTCGCGCATTTCCGTTGATGGAGTCTCGAACTCGCAAAGGTTTTCGAGCTGGCCGACATACATCAAGCGAACGAATTCCTTTCCGTCGAGACCTTGAATCAGGGCCAGGACGCGGCGCTTCTCGGCGCCCGTCAAGTTTTCTACGTGGTAGAGTGCCCGTTTAGCATCCGCGGCGGAGAGCGCGCGGTCAACTCCGGCTGCGTCCAGATCGACCTCGATGCCAAAACCTTTGATCGCGCTCACCGTCGCTGCTCTTTCGAGAAATTTCTCCAATGCAAGGTGAAGACCCCGGAAATTCAATAGGATGATCGCAAGTACAACAAGGCTGAAAGCGATTTGCAGAGCTGCTTTGATATAATCCAAGGCTTTTGACATCGCACCCTCCCTCAGTATTGAAGCAGGATAGCAGTTTTTGGCGGCACTTTTCGCTTGCCGCGCGGCCACGGAGAAGGCGGCCCTTCAGAAGGAACATCAAAAGCTTCCGCCGAGCTGCCGCGTGGCTTCTCCCGCCACCATTGCCGCGGCGACGGCGACATTCAGCGACCGCATCGGCGGCTTCAAGGGAATGACGAGACATGCGTCGGCGGCGGCATGGACTTCTGCCGGCACGCCGGCCGACTCGCGGCCGACCAGCAGGATATCCCCGGGCAAATAGCCGAAAGCCGTGTAGGCCACGCCTGCCTTGGTGGTCAGCAGGACGAGGCGCCGGCCAGTGGCACGGCGCCACTCCTCGAAGGCAACCCAATGGGGATGGCGGGCGATCTCGACATGGGCAAGGTAACCCATGCCGGCCCGGCGGAAATGCTTGTCGCTCGCCACAAAGCCGGCAGGTTCGATGATCGCGGCCGCGAGCCCAAGGCAGGCGCACATCCGCAATATCGTGCCCGTGTTTTGCGGGATGTCTGGCTGATAGAGCGCCACCGTCAAAGGCGCGGTCCGGCCGGGCTGCATGTTCGCGGTCACGCTTTTTCAGAGGAACAGGAAACGCCAATAGAAGGGTCACAATCTCGTGGCTTGACGCGCAAGCATCGTATCTCGCATGGAACGGGCGGGTGGAGGCATTGCGGCGTCGCTATTGCGTCCACGACGGCATTCGATTATTCGATGGCCGCGAGGAGACACCGGAGTTCGATGGCATCATGGCAGCAAACACAATAGCAGACGAACCGAACCGAGACGAACCGAACCGAAGGGACATTCTGTTCGTCGCGACCGGCGCGATGGGGGCGGTTGGGGCTGGGTTCGCGGCTTGGCCGCTGATCGACCAGATGAGTCCCGACGCGACGACACTGGCCGCCGCCTCGGCGGAAGTTGACATCGCCAATATCGCGGAAGGCCAGGCCGTAACCGTGAAATGGCGCGGCAAGCCTATTTTCATCAGCCATCGCACACCAAAAGAGATCGAACTTGCGCGCGCCGTGCCGTTGAGCGAGCTGCGCGATCCAGCGACCGATGAGTCGCGGGTGCAAAAGCCGGAATGGCTCATCCTCATCGGCATTTGCACCCATCTCGGCTGCGTGCCGCTCAAGAACGACGGCCCCTATGAGGGCGGTTACTTTTGCCCTTGTCACGGCTCGGTCTACGATGCGTCCGGCCGCATCCGTTATGGTCCAGCGCCGTACAATCTTGCCTTGCCGCCGTATAAGTTCGCGAGCGATACGAAGGTCACGATTGGGTAGAAGCCGCGGCATGCGAAGGCCGGTGCTTTCGAAAATCCCCGGTAGACGTCATCGAGAGAACACCTGATCATGAGCGGAGAGTCGACCTACGTACCGAAGAGTCGCATGGCTAAGTGGTTTGAAAGCCGTCTCCCGGTCGGCGGCCTTATTCACTCCTCCTTCGTGGTTTTCCCCAACCCGCGCAACCTCAACTATTGGTGGACCTTCGGCGGCATCTTATCGTTCATGCTGGTGGCCCAGATCGTCACCGGCGTGGTTCTTGTCATGCATTACACGGCGCAGTCCGGCCTCGCGTTCGCGTCGATCGAGCATATCATGCGCGACGTGAACTACGGCTGGCTGCTGCGCTACGCCCATGCGAACGGCGCCTCGATGTTCTTCCTCGCGCTTTACATCCACATGTTCAGGGGCATGTATTACGGCTCCTGCAAGGCGCCGCGGGAAGTCTTGTGGCTGCTCGGAGTGATCATCTTTCTCCTGGCGATCCTGACAGCCTTCACGGGCTATGTCCTGCCTTGGGGGCAGATGAGTTTTTGGGGTGCGACGGTCATCACCAGCCTTTTCTCGGCAATTCCGTTGGTTGGCGATTCGATTACGACTTGGCTCTGGGGCGGCTATGCGGTCGATAACGCGACCCTCAATCGTTTCTTCTCGCTTCACTATCTGCTGCCCTTCATGATCGCGGGCGTCGTCGTCTTGCATATTTGGGCGCTGCACGTGCATGGATCGAACAATCCGGCCGGAATCGAGAAAACGACCGCCAAGGACACCTTGCCTTTCCATCCTTATTTCACCGTGAAAGACGGTTTCGCGCTCGTCTGCTTCCTTGTGTTTTTCGCCTGGTTTGTGTTTTACGTGCCGAATTATCTTTACAATGCCGATAATTACATTGAGGCCAACCCGTTGCAGACTCCGGTTCATATCGTGCCGGAATGGTATTATTTGCCCTTTTACGCGATTTTGCGGTCGATCCCCTCCAAACTCGGCGGAACTGCCGCGATGTTCGCCTCGGTGTTCATTGTCGCGTTTCTGCCGTGGCTCGACACCTCTAAGGTCAAGTCGGCGGCTTACCGGCCTCTTTACAGGATTTTCTTTTGGCTCTTTGTCGCCTGCGCTGTGCTCCTCGGCTATATGGGATCGCAGCCGCCGGAAGGAGGCTATGTGATCGCCGCCCGGTTCCTGACCGTCTATTATTTCCTCTTCTTCCTGGTGATCCTGCCGTTGCTTGGACGGTTCGAGAAGCCGAGGCCCCTGCCCCCCTCCATTTGCGACGCGGTGTTGGACAAGCCTGGTCAAGCCGCGGCGGCGGGCGCCAGTTCGATGGAAGCGCACGCACCGGGGCAATGACCGCCTGGCCACAAGGAAAAAAGCGATGAGGCACGGGATCGGCCGCGGTATTGGATTGGCCTTCGGCGCGGTTCTGGTGGCGCTTTCAGTCTCGAGCGCCGCCAAGGTGCTCGCGCAGACCGGGCCGGGGCCTGTCGAAAAGCAGGAGCAGCCCAATCCGCCGCGTCAGAAATGGAGCTTTTACGGGCCGTTCGGCCGCTACGATCAGGCGCAGCTTCAGCGGGGGTTTCAGGTCTATCGCGAGGTTTGTTCCAATTGTCATTCCCTCGAATTGGTCGCTTTCCGCAATTTGGCGGATCCCGGCGGGCCCGGCTTTTCGGAAGCACAAGTCAAGGCGCTCGCCGCCACCTACAAGATCAAGGACGGCCCAAATGATGCCGGCGACATGTTCGAACGGCCCGGCCGGCCATCGGATTACTTCCCGTGGAATTTTGCCAATGAACAAGCCGCGCGGACGGCGCTCGGCGCGGCGCCCCCCGATATGTCGTTGCTCGCCAAGGCCCGCACGTACGAGCGCGGTTTTCCGCTCTTTCTGATCGATCCCATCATCCAATACCAAGAGCAAGGCGCCGATTACATCGATGCGCTCTTGAACGGCTACACGAACGACAACGACCTGAACTGGAACGAATATTTTCCGGGCCACAAGATCGCCATGCCCAAGCCTCTGAGCGATGGTGTTGTCGATTACGCGGACGGCTCGCCCAAGACCGTTCAGCAATACGCCAAGGATGTTGCTGCCTTCCTGATGTGGGCCGCCGAACCGAAACTCGAGGAACGCAAGCGCCTCGGCTTTCGCGTGCTGATCTTCCTCATCGTCTACGCCGGGCTTCTCCTTCTCGTGAAAAAGCAAATTTGGTCGCGCGCCAAGGCGAAGGCCGGACACGATATGCCGTAGGGTTCGCCGCGCACCGATATTGGGTTGGCTGAACCGTGCCGCGTTCCATTCGGCCGCCAAGATTCTGTAGCGCCCGGGCGATAGAAATCGTAAGGCCAGCGGTGCGGTCAGGGAGACAACCGCGGGATCCTAACGCGGCGCAATAGGTAAAATGATACGATCAAGCTAGGTCGCCGTCCGCCCGCTTTTATGCCCGCGCGACGAACGGCTGGGGCCGGAGCCTCGTAGCGCAGCGCCTGAAGTGCAATCCCCCGCGTCGACGCCTTGCTGTCTTTATTTTTGGACTCTTTCAGCGGGGGACCCCTTGTCTTTTCCATGTCACCAACGATATCTAGCCTCCGCCGTTGCGAACTTTCGTTGCGGGACGTTTTTTGAAAACGCGGGTTGACAGTGGGAGCAGGCTCGACCTATAAGCCGGAGGGCGTCTCTAACGCTGCCTTGGGCAGCCGGCGCGAAACGTCTCCACCGAGTTCCTCGGGCCTAACCCGGTTAAAAAAAGCCGGGGAAGGGCAGCCGGGTTAATTCGGGCTATTCTGTTTGAGTCTGTTTGACGAGACTTTGCTGTTTGACAATTAAATAGGAAGAAAGAGAAACGTGGACGGCGGAGTCCTTGCGGGCCGTATTCATTATATATCCATATAATGTTTGCGGCCGATGAGATACTCTGGCGGTCACGTAACTTAAGTTCACCAAGTTTGCGAACCTATGGTTCGCAGGCAGGTGTGCTTGGGACTCGTCATAGAGATAGTGACCAGCCGGTGCCAAATTCTCATTCAACTTGAGAGTTTGATCCTGGCTCAGAACGAACGCTGGCGGCAGGCCTAACACATGCAAGTCGAACGCCGTAGCAATACGGAGTGGCAGACGGGTGAGTAACGCGTGGGAACATACCCCTCGGTTCGGAATAACTCAGGGAAACTTGAGCTAATACCGGATACGTCCAAGGTATTAATCGGCCTTGGAGAAAGATTTATCGCCGGAGGATTGGCCCGCGTCTGATTAGCTAGTTGGTGAGGTAATGGCTCACC
>JBAUNU010000373.1:0-3847 GCA_049579405.1 Methylocella sp. | reverse complement strand
GGTCCTGCCGTACAAGGCGCGCCCGGCCGGCACAATCGAGTCAGCAAGAACCATAAGCCCTACAGGGGGCGATCATGACCTTCTTTCAATATCTCGTCCTTGTGCAAGACGCCGCTCCAGACGTTGCGCAAGAAGCCACGGGGCAAATGGATCAAGCGTCGGGGCAGGCGCTTTGGATGACGTGGTGGCCCCTCGTCTCGGCGCGCTGGATCCACTTTGCGTCGGTGTTCGTGCTGTTTGGGTCCTCGTTCTTTTGGTTCTACATGCCGCGCGAGCATTCCTTGGCCCATCCTGGACAATTGACCAAAACTCTTGACGCGACAACCGTCATGCTGCGCGTTGCCGCTCCGGTCGTGGCGATATCCGGCGCCGCCTGGATGGCGCTCGTTCTGATCAACATGACGAGCGATTTTTATAGCGTCGTCAATCCGGAAGACGTGCGACTTTTCTTTTATGAAACGCCGGTTGGCACGGTGTCGATCATCCGGCTCGTGCTCTTCGCGACTACCGTTGTGGTCGCGTTCCTGCCTTGGCACGGCCGATTGTGGTATTCGGCTCTTCTTCATCTCGGCGCCCTGCTTTTGATCAGCCAAGCCTGGCTCGGCCACGCCTCCCAAGGCGGCGCAGGGGTTTACGGCGCAATCATGATCACCGTCTACGCCACCCATGTGCTCGCCGCGGGCGCCTGGGTGGGCGGACTCCCGCCGCTCCTTTCCGGGCTCGTTGAACAACGCCACTTTTCACCCAACGAAGCACGCATATGCACCGTCGATATTTTGTCGCGCTTCTCCGCGATGGGAATGGTTGCGGTGACCTTGATCGTCGCAAGTGGAATCGCCAACGCGGGCTTTCGCGTCATGGGATCGTTCGGCAAGCTTTTCGACACAGATTATGGCAATACACTGTTCGCGAAAATAGCGATCGTCGCGGTCATGCTGACCTTGGCATACTTCAACCGTTTCGTCTTTATGCCGAGGTTGCGCAGCGCTGCCCTGAAGGGAATGCCGGCGATAACCTGGCTCGGCCGCAGCGTCGCTATCGAGCTGGCGCTCGGCGTGCTCGTTGTTTTCGTGGCGGCCGTCCTCGGAATCACGCCGCCGCCGCAATGAGTGCCACACGGGCGGCGGTGCCGGCGAGAAGGTCTTGGTGGGCTCGCCCATCGAGCTTGCATCCAGGCCGGCGTTGTCGTGGGGGAACGCTCGAAACCGAAGTGAGCGGTTTCAAAACGGAAGGAGAGAGTCATGCGGTCAATCGCATTTTCTGCCATCGCGATGTCGTTAATCTGTGCCGCCCCGCAAATGGCGTGTGCGAAACAGACTTACACGTTGCAACAGTATCCCGAGGGTCTGGCGACGGTTCCATGCAGCGCATTCAAGAGGACCCCCAATGGGGCATGGAAGGAAGTAGCGGTGTTCGTTTTTCACGGTCAGCGGTTTACCGGAAATACCTATCCCGCTGGTTCGCCCGAGGCCGGCATCATCAATAAGAACTGCGGCGCGAAGTAACGAGACCTCCCGTGGACCGTCGCGAATTCATTGCCGCGGCCGGAAGTGTCACCGCGGTTGCTTCGGCGGCGCAGGCCTCTGACTGGCTCATGAGGGGCGCCGTCCTCGATCACGCTGTCCCGGGCGTCGGACTGACCGTGAGCGGCCCGGTGCGCGAGGTCAGACTCTATTTTACCATAGGCATGATCGCGGCCTCTTCCAGCGTTCGGATCATAAGCTCCACGGGGGCTACGATTGCGGCCAGCTGGCCGGTCAACGATCCCTCCAGCCAGGATATTGTGATCGTGAGGCTCAAACGTGCGCTACCGCCCGGCATTTATAGAGTGAGTTGGCATGTGGTTACTATCGATCAGCGTCAGGCATCAGGCGGGTATCTATTCACGGTCCCTTGAGGTTGCAATGCATTGTTTCCGAATTAAAGCCCGGCATCCTGCGGGTCCGGGTTCGGTTTATTTTATCGAGTTTGCAACGTAGAGCGATTTTCTACGTTCCCCAAGGGGTTGGTTCGACCCAGGTCACTCGAACCCTACGAGGAGAAAAACCATGGATCGCCGTGAATTCTTTGCCGCGGCCGGAACTGTCGCCGCGGTTGCTTCAGCATCACAGGCCTTCGCGCAAATGGCTGCTGAAGAGTCAGATATGCATCCGCCGCAGTACAAGGCTCTCGAGAAGGCCACCGTTGAATGCGTCGCCACCGGCAATGACTGCCTGCGGCATTGCCTCGGCATGTATAAGATGAAGGACACGAGCATGGCCGACTGTGCCGACGCGGCCTTCCAGCTCGTTGCGGCCTGCGATGCGCTGGCGGCGCTGGCGGCGGTTAATTCGGAGCATACCGGCCATTTCGCCAAGCCGGTCGCCATGGTCTGCAGGGACTGCCAGAAAGAATGCGAAAAATTCCCCAAGGTTGCCGAATGCAAGACCTGCGGCGACGCCTGCAAGGCCTGTGCCGCGGAATGCGATAAGGTTGCTGCCTAATATCTGGATGTGCGGGGCGGCACATGGCTTGTGCCGCCCTCCCTTTCTGCGGCGGTGGCATTTTTGATTGGTTCAGCGAGCGAGAAGGAATGCCGCGATGAGCGCGTTGCGAATCTTCCCGGTAACGGCGGCCGCAACAATAGCGGCCCTCGTGGCGGTCGTTATTTTATTCTCTCTGTTGCCGCCGCCGGCAAAGCAACAGGCCAAAAGCGTGCCGATCGGCGGTCCTTTTGAATTGGTCGATCAAGACGGGACAAAAGTGACGGACAGAACTTTTGCCGGCAAGCCCAGCGTGATCTTTTTCGGTTACACATCGTGTCCGGATGCCTGCCCCACGACTCTCTCCGGTCTGTCCACCTGGCTCAACGCGATCGGTCCCGATGCCGGCAAGCTCAACGTCTTATTCATTACGATCGATCCGGAGCGGGACACTTCGGCGCACCTGAAGGAGTATCTCTCGTCCTTCGATCCGCGCATCCGCGGACTCACCGGGACCGGCGAGCAGATCGACGCCGTGGCAAAGGAATACCGCGTCTACTACCAGCGCATCCAACTCGCAGAAGGCGGCTACGCGATGGACCACACGGCGGTGATCTATTTGATGGATCGCGGCGGAAGGTTTGTAAATCAGATTTCTTTGCAGAGCGACGATAAGATCGCAATTGAGAGGCTGAGACAGCTTGTGGCGTTGTAGGTGCTATCAGACGGGGTATAGTTCCGATCCTTCAATATCCATGGCATGACGCCGCTTGCGGCGCATGATGCCGGCCGGTATCTAGGCCTTCGGCGACGCGGTTCCGGCGCGAGACCTAGCGGGATACTCCCACGACCGGCGTTAACCTTCTGGGGCCGCATGCCTGCGACGCCGCATATCGAAAAACACTTTTCCGCCTCGGCCCTTGTCCGCGACATCGTGATCGGAATGGCGGATGGGCTCACCGTTCCTTTCGCCCTTGCGGCGGGGCTTTCCGGGGCCGTGTCCTCGACGGCGATCATTATAATGGCCGGCCTTGCCGAGGTCGCGGCGGGCGCGCTCGCGATGGGTCTCGGCGGTTTTCTGGCGGCGCAAACGGATCTCGAACATTACCATTCCGAACTGCAACGCGAGAAAGCCGAGATCAAGCAAGTGCCGGAAACCGAGCGCGCCGAAGTCCGGCAAATCCTGCGCGATCAGGGCCTCGATCCCGTCCTGAGCGAAACTGTAACCGCCGCCCTCACTCGCGACCCGGACCGTTGGGTCTATTTCATGATGCGTTTCGAGCTTGGCTTGGAGGAACCGGAGGCGGGCCGGGAACTTAAAAGCGCTCTGACGATCGGCGGCGCCTATGTCGTCGGCGGTCTTATCCCGCTATTGCCGTATTTCC
>JBAUNU010000372.1:0-5169 GCA_049579405.1 Methylocella sp. | reverse complement strand
ATGCCATTCCCACGCGAGCCGCAAGGGAACCCGCGAGGCGCAACCAGTCCTTGAATGTCGCGGCGGCCAGGGCTCAACTCTTCGTTTTCACGTGCCGGCGAAGCGCGCTGCGGCCGGCAGGATTTTTTTCATCAGCGCACGACCACCGGAGGTCCGGAGGGCATCACGTTATCGATATAATTCCTATCGGGTTTATTAACCGCTGCGCAACAGACGGGCGGCGAAGAAACCATCGAGGCCGGAAAGCCGCGGCTCGGCCGTGGCAAGATGCGACGGCAACGTCCGCAATTCGCCGTTTTCGTTCAAGATTTCAGGCAAACCGCCAACCTCGCAGGGTTCGATCGGAACCCGCATGACGCCGGGATTGCGGCGAAGGAGAGCCGCAATTTGCATTTCGTTTTCTTCGGGTTCAATCGAACAAGTGCAATAGACGATCGTTCCGCCGGGCTTCACTAGTTCGACAGCTTTGTCGAGCAGGCGTGCCTGAAGCGCCGTCAGCGCCACGATATCCCGCGGTTTTTTGATCCAGGCGATATCCGGGTGACGCCGGATCGTCCCCGTGGCGAGACATGGCGCATCGACCAGAATCGCATCGAAAGGCCCCGTCTTAAAGATTACGATATCGGCAACGACGATGCTGGCGCGCAAATTGAGCCGGGCAAAATTTGCGGCAAGCTTTTTCAACCGCTCGGCCGAACGGTCTATCGCCGTGACCTCGGCGCCGGCCGCCGCGAGTTGCGCCGCCTTGCCTCCGGGAGCGGCACAAAAATCGGCCACCCTGCTACCGGGTCCAACCCGCAAAAGCCTCGCTGGCAGAGCGGCCGCCGCGTCCTGGACAAACCAGCGGCCTTCCGCGAAGCCCGGAAGTCCGGTCACCGGCAGATAAGTCCGAAGCCGCAGCGAACCGGTCGGCAAGACGTTGGCTCCGAGCCGCTCCGCCCAGATCAAAGGGTCGGACAGAACCGTGAGATCTAGTGTCGGCTCCTCGCGATGGGCGCTTGCGATGGCGTGCGCCCCGGCCTCGCCATAGGTATTCCGCCAGCGCTCCGCGAGCCATGCGGGCGTGTCGTGATCGAGGGGATCGCTTTCCCGGAGTATTTTTTCGCGTGCGCGGATAAGATTGCGCAAGACTCCGTTGACGAGAGAAGCGTAGGGCGCGTTTTTCGCCTCAAGACGGGTCATGCGGACAGCAAGATCGACGGCGGCGTGATCGGGTACGTCGAGAAAGAGAATCTGCGCCGACGCCGCGATCAGCGTCCATTCAAGATGGGCGGCCTGACGCGGCAGACCTTTTTCCAAAAGCCCTGCCAGGGCGGCACGGATGGTGCCCAGCCGGCGTAGCGCGACGGTGACAATCGAGCGCGCCAGGTCGATGTCGCGAAGTTCCAAACCGCCGAGCCGCGAGAGGATCGCCGTGTCCGAAAAACATTCGTCGAGCGGATGACATCCGGCGACAATATCGTTCAGGATCGCCGCCGCGGCGAGACGCGCGGCCAGACCGGGGCACTGCTCGCTCTCCCGCCTTCGACTCTCATCCGAAGCTCGGTTTGGGCGGCCGTTCGAAACCTTGCGGCTGCGCCGCCGGTCCGCCGGCGGGCGCGGAGTTGCGGTCAAACTCGAGACTCCGCTACGAAGGCTTCGGGGACGCCGATCATGTCTTTCTCCTAGCACGAACAGTTGGACTTTGCCCAGCATATGGGCGAGGATCGGGCGGGGGAAAGCACGTGCGTGCGGGCGTGCGCCGCTTTTCCCGCCGGCATCAGGAGCATGAGGATGCAACGGCCGATAGACGAGACAGGTGACCGCGCGGTTGCCGGCGCGGGCCGCAGCGAACTCAGCCAAGCGGCGCGCGCACTCGCCGAGGCCGAAGAGCGCCGCCGCACCGGCGCATTGAATCAACCCGCGGCCGGCAAGGAAATCAACGGCCGCGACGGTCTCGAGCCGGTGCGCTACGGCGATTGGGAAGTAGGAGGCATTGCCAGCGATTTCTGATCGCGCGGGGGTGGCGCTTGCGGGGCGGCATGCCTTGCCCTCAGTCATACGGCGCCCGTTGTTCCGCAATCCGGAATGAAAACGGGCGAAGGTCCCGGAGTTCGCAAAAAAAGGCCCCGCTTGCGCGGGGCCTTCGTCTAAGAACCGGGGACACCATCAGTCGTTTTGGCTCCCTGTCAGGTACAGAAGCGACTGAAAGATGTTGATGAAATCCAGATAGAGCCTCAAGGCGCCAGCCACGGATTTCTTCGTCGCGATCTCATAATCGTCGCTCGCGTAATACATTTCCTTGATCGACTGTGTATCCCAGGCGGTGAGGCCGGAGAAGATCAGGACAGATAGAATAGAAAGGGCGAATTGGAACCCGGTTCTCTGCAAGAAAAGATTGACCAGCATCGCGATCACGAGGCCAAAAAGGCCCATCACCATGAATGCTCCCATTGGCCCCAAGTCACGGCGCGTTGTGTAGCCATAAAGGCTCAAGCCGCCGAAGGCCGCCGCGGTAACAAAGAATGCGTTCGCAACCGATGTCCCGGTATAGACGAGCAGAATGGTCGAGAGAGACAACCCCATCGCCGCCGCGAAAGCGAGAAACACGCCACGCGCGGTTGCAGCCGAGATCTGGTTGATGCGGAACGAGAAAAAGAACACGAAGGCGAGCGGCGCCAGCATCATCACCCACTTAAGGGGACTCGTATAAAGCGTCACGCCAAACGAGGTCAGCAGCAGATGCCGCCCCACCGGCACGCCCAGCGCGGGGTCGGTCGTGACGGCGAGCATATGGACGCCAAGCGCCACCGCGCCGGTGAGCGCCAATCCCACCACCATGTTATTATACACGCCAAGCATGTAAGAACGCAGGCCCTGGTCGATTGCGGCGCGACCGGCCTGGGTGGCGCCCTGCCCCCAGCGGCGGGCACCAGCGTTGGGGTCGAAGTCGGACATGTTTTCCTCTAACGTTGTGGAGGCTTGACCGCCTCCGGCCGCTGCCCTTGCGGGTCGAGCGTCGGCCTTAATATGGCGCAAGCACGCGGTCCGCACAAGGGCACGCCATCATGAACAATGGTTAAGGTGTTTTAATCACAAATCGCGCAGATAAGGCCCCGGTTTCCGCCCGAGGACCCGCCACGTCCCGAAAAGCCCGAGGCAGATCGTGACAATGACCGCCGACGCCGCCGCGGCGAGCGCCCGTGGCCAAAGCCAGACAAATTCCAGGTCCATTACCCGGCCCACGATCGCCAAGGCGGCCGCGCTGCCCGCCACCACGCCGAACAGCGCGGTGGAGAGCCCAATAAGCCCGTATTCATAAATATAAGCGGCAAGCAGCCGCGACCTCGTGGCGCCGAGGGTCTTAAGCACGACGGCATCGTGCGTGCGGGCATGTTGACCGGCGGCGAGCGCGCCGCCCAAGACGAGGATCGAAGCCAGGAACGCCACGCTCGACGCAATCCGAACGGCGAAGGCGAGCTGGTCCACAACGGTATTTGCGGCGTCAAGCGCGTCTTTTACGCGGATGCTAGTCACCGAGGGGAACCTCCGCGCTGTCGCGCGCAGCAGAGCGGTTTCCCGCGCGGGGTTGCCGCCATTGGCAAAGGTTAGCGTCGCAAGCTCGCCGAAGGGAGCACCAGCCAAGCTGTTGGGCGAAAACACAAGGACGAAATTGATCCCGTAGCTCCGCCAATTGACCTTGCGCGTGCTAGCCAGCTTGGCGGTGATGTCGCGGCCGAGAACATTGACCGTGATCTCGTCGCCGACTGCCAGCCCGAGCCCTCCGGCGATCTCGCTTTCGACCGAAACCAAAGGCGGCCCGCGGTAATCCTTTGGCCACCAGCTTCCCTTAAGGACGCTGGACCCCTGCGGCACGGTTTCGGCGAAGGTAATCCCGCGATCGCCTTCGAGCACCCAAGCGACGCTTTGCTTCGGCCGTGCCGCGCCGGCCTCGATCCCGTTGAGCTTGACGATGCGTCCGCGCAACATCGGGACAAGTTCGATTTTGCTCTCCGGCGCTTGGCCTTGCAAAAATTTGGCGAATGCTTCGGCCTGTGCGCTCTGGACATCGAGGAAGAAAAAACTTGGCGTCTTCCCGGCGATGGAATGGTGGAGTTCCGCTCTGATGTTGCCGTCGATGAGAGTGAGCGCAACAAGAAGCGCGAGCCCGAGGCCAAGCGACAGCACGACCGAAGAGATAAGCGCGCCCGGCCGGTGAATATTGCCAACCGCGAGCCGCAACGCAACGCCCCGCGCGTGTGGAAGTTTTTTCGCGCACGTCATGATCAGAAGCGCCGCCGCGCGCAGCAAAATAAAGGCGGCAAGCGTGGCGCCTAAATAGATCGAGACAAGCCGTCGATCCGCGGCAAAAACGAGAACCGTCGAAGCAAGGCAGAGAGCCACGGCAAGCGTGAAGGCGAGATAGCGCGGCCTCGGCGTGGTCCGCCGGGATTCGATGCCGGCGCGAAACAGGGCCTGGACCGGCACGTCGTGCGCCCGGCCGAGCGGGCCCGCGGAAAACGCCAGCGCGGCCAGAACGCCGTAGAAAAGCCCCTTGGCGATCGCGGCCGGATAAATCGCCGGCGCGATCGGGAACGGAATCAAGGTCCCGAATGCGGAGGCCGCGGCGAAAGGCAAGGCGGCGCCGAATGCCGCGCCCAGCGCCGCCCCGGCGCTCGCGACGAGCATCGCTTGCGTCGACATCAAGGCGAAGACCATAAACCCGGTCGCGCCCAGCGCCTTCAGGATCGCGATCGTTTCCCGCTTGCGCTCGACAAAACCGTGCATCGCATTGGCGACACCGACACCGCCCACGATCAGGGAGGTGATCCCGACGAGGGTTAGGAATTCGGTGAAGCGGTCAAGATTCCGGGAAAACTGCGGCGAAATATTATTGCGCGTGCGAACTTCCCATCCGGCCTCGGGGAATCGCTTTTGCGCCGCCTCCGTCAATGCCGCGACTTGGGCATCGCTCGCCGGCGTTCCCGGGAGCACGACACGATAAAGCCATCTGACGAGCGAGCCTGGTTCGAGCAATCCGGTCGCCCGCAGGGCCTCCCGCGAGATCAAGGCCGGGGGTCCAAACCTTATCCCGCTGGCAAGCCGGTCCGGCTCGGAGACGAGCACCGCGCGCAACTCGAACCGCGCGCCGCCGATTGTAAGCCGGTTCCCGATGGAAGGGCCGAGCCT